>SKKJ01000102.1 GCA_007121575.1 Natronomonas sp. | reverse complement strand
TCTGTTTGTGTCGCTACATCGTTCGGTGTCTGCGACGACCCTTCACCCGACAGTATCGACGACTCCTCCACCTTTTCGGTGCTGACTACCCACACCGCTCCGAAAAGTGATACGAGAAGTATCCCCCCCACGACCAGTAACAACAGCGTCCGGTTTAGAGTGACCTCTTCTCGCAAGGTAGCTGCGCTCTCTCGACTGTAGCTCAAAACGCTGTGAAATCGCTGAATATACTTGACATCAATCATTCGTGAGTGTCCCCTCTGACGGCGGTGAGGGCTTGATGCCAGAACCGCTGATAAACCTGAATGATCGTTCACTCTCGGCTCGTTCTGTTCAGGTTATCCTACCCTGCGGCCGGGACGGGTTGACACCTGAGTACTTACTTCAACTTCCCGATCTCTGCGTTTCGGGATAGGAGTAACCAACCAACTCAAGCAAGCCGGTAGCGTGTTTATAAAACACTCCGTTGTGAGCACGACACCCAACCGAGAGTCGCTGTCGATATCGCACCGTTACCCCGATATACTACGTTAAGATGCCGTAACTTGCTTTTGGCGGTGTATAATCGGAGCGAGAAGCACTCACAGAACGGTAACTCGCTGTGACCGGTTGTAATGTTCACTTGACACCAAGCGCGGCACAGTTCAAATAATAATGTTAATAAAATGATAATTTAAAAAGACACTGCGAAAGGCGATATCTTGGATCTCCCCCGTCTACATGACGCTCATCGATCGATACACAGCTCGCCATCGACAGTTGACACATCGAGTCCACAGTTTTCGACCCACGTGGCGAGATACGGCGGAACGAGCGCATCGGCTCGTTGTCTCGTTCGGACGGTGAGGACGATCTCCGCCAGATCGGACGGTGTTTCCAGATACGGTTTGGTCTCGAGAAAGTCAACGCCGAGGTCAGCCTCAAGGGCTCGGTTAGTCAGCGTCTCGAGAGCTGGCGGCGCATAACAATCAGCGAAATCGATCGTGTCCGCGAACGCGGCGTAGCCGATTCGGCCACCCGGAGCCGGCCCGAGCACGACGGGTGCGCTGCGGAGTTTCATCGCCGCGCTGTCGATATCAGTCCGGGCGAGCATTGCGGCTTCTGGTCGGACGATACCGACTGAACCGACCCCCTCCGTTTCGAGCAGGTGAGTTGCGGTATTTCCGGCCCGTCCAGCAAACGTTTCGCCGACCTGTACCTCGAATCGAACCGAGTCGAGTTCGACGGTATCGGCGACGATATCACGAATTTCGGCTTTAGAGTCGATATCGAGGGTGAATGCGGCCGCCGGTCGGTAATTCACGAGCACGTCGCCGCCGCTTTTGGCGGCTGCCAAGACGGTGTCTCTCAGCAGAGCTTCGTACAACTCGGCGGCCTCGCCTTTCGAAATCGGCGTGGTCTCGACGAGCGTTGAAAGTGCGATGTCGGGGTGCGGCGGATCTGTGAGTACGGCGACGGTGGTCATAGTCTATATTTGATCCGATCGTATATCGGCTCTGTGAAATACGTCCAGTTGAGGCGTAGCCCGCTCCCGACGAGATACCCACTAGTTAAGACGGTGGCTTTTATATCGCGGCGCACGAGGGGCGAGTATGGACTGGATGAGACTTCTTTCGATCGCACTCGTGCTCCTCGTCGTGCTTTGGAGCGCTGGAGCTACCGTCGAGCTGCTGGCGACGACGCTTTCGATCGGTCCGCACGTGATGGCTTCCGCCGCGACGATTGCTTTCGTCACGCTCGTGCTCGTGGTACTGATCGCGGCTGGCGCGCGAAACCGTCGCTGGCTGGCAAATCCGGACACCTATTGGTAGTCGTTCGAAATGCGTAGTGTCGCGATAAACATCGGAGCGAATACGAACGAACCGGGATTTCGTGGCCCGATCTTCGCCGACGGTAGTTTCGAATATATCCCGATCCCGGAATCGGCGTCGACACGAGACGACGTGTTCGTACCGGCGTACGCCGATTTGGATCTCGAAACTGATATCAGCGATGTCGCGAGAACTCCTGTTCACCTCGACCCGACGTTCTCGGGCGTACACGGTAGTACGACGTATACGTATGGCGACCCACACGGAATCAAAGCGAGTCCGCTGTTAGCGCTAGAGGCGGGCGATTACGTCTTCTTTTATGCGACGCTTTCGGTCGACGCTGTCGACGACCCTGCGGCGTGGATTACGCCGGAGTGGGGCGCGTACGTAATCGGACACTTTCGTCTCGCCGACAATCCGGTTGATGCCGCGGACGGGCTCACCGAAGCGGAACGTTCTCGCTTCGAACACAACGCCCATCTCAAACGTGATCCCTTCGATGCGAGGGTGTTACTGAACGGTGATGAGGACGAATCAAAGCTCTATGAGGTGGCCGTTCCACTGTCGAGTCCGACGGCAGGCGTTGACGCGAACAGACTCGTAACGGAGTTATCGAGCGATTCCGGGAAGGGTCCGTGGTGGCGTCGGCCCATGCGGTTCGACCGAACGGGAACCGAGCACCTTCTCGAGATCGAGTCGAACGAAGAGAGGATGCGAATCCTCGAGTAGCACTGTCGATCCTGCAATGACCGGGACCGCTCCACATCTTTTTCCGACCTCGCTCTCTGATACCTTATATGTCCGAGCACGCACTCGTTATCGGCGGAACCCGATTTATCGGGCGCCATACCGTTTTGGAATTCCTTGACGCTGACTACGACGTAACGATCTTCAACCGCGGCTCACGCGAGAACCCGTTCGCCGAACACAACCGAGTCACCCACATCGAGGGTGATCGGACGAACGAGTCCGACCTCAGACGCGCAAGTCTCGATCTCTCGCCGGATGTCGTCGTCGACTGCATCGCGTACAAGCCGCGTGATGTCCACGTGGCGACAGATATTTTCGCCAACGCGGGCGCGTACGTGTACATCTCTTCCGGCGCGGCTTACAATGCCGAGCAGATTCCGAAACGAGAAGGAGAAACGCCGTTACACGAGTGCCCAGTCGAGGCGGCCACTGACGATTCGCCGGAGACGTACGGGCAGCGAAAAGCCGAAGGAGATCGGGCGGTCTTCGCCGCCGCCGATCGCGGCGTCAACGCGATGTCCATTCGACCACCGATCGTCTACGGCCCGTATGATTACACCGAACGCTTGGATTACTGGATCGACCGAGTCGACAACCACGATCGAATCATCGTTCCCGGAGACGGGACAAACCTCCGGCATCTCGTCTGCGTTGGGGATGTCGCAAGTGCGATTCGGACTGTTGCAGAACAAGGAACCGCGGGCGAAGCGTACAACATCGGCGACGGACACATCCCGACTCTCGCCGAATGGATCGAACTGGTAGCCGACGCCTGTGAAACCGATGTTGAGACAGTGTTCGCGAGCGAGCGAGAACTCGGTGCCGTTGGGCTTTCAATGACCGATTTTCCGTTGTACTGCGCCTATCCGAACCTGCTCGATACGGGGAAGATCCGGTCGCTCGGATGGAAACCGACGCCACACGAGCAGACGCTTGAGGCGACGGTCGAAGAGCACCGTGATTCATCGAGAACCGGTCGAGATAACGGTCCGGACAGAGGAACTGAAAAGCGGCTGTTGGATGTGCTCGAGACCGTCGTTTGACGAGTGACCGGGTCCGTATTTTCCTGCCAAGCGTGGATGACGTCGTCTATAGCGATGCTCGGAGCGATGGAAACGCTTCGATAGCGTTTCGTGATACCTCGCCGTTTTTCCTACCGATGCTTCCGATCGATCCGGTTGTGGTCACGGTCATACTGCTACTCGCCGGGATTATCATGAGCTTCGTTCCGCTGATCCCAGGCGGTGCGGTTTCGACGCTCGGTATCACATACTACTGGATGGCGACGGGTGAACTCGGAACGATCGCGTTTCTCGGGTTTGCGATCCTCGGCGTTCTCACCGTCGCGTTCGATCTTCTCGGAAGCGCGATCTCCGCGCGGGTCGGCGGCGCGTCGATCCGAACGACGGTTGTCGCGGCTGTTGCGGCGATCGGGCTTCTCTTCGTTTTCGGCCCACTCGGCGCTCTCCTCGGTGTCGTCGGATCGGTCTTCGTTTCGGAGTACCTGCGACACGGCGACGTCCGCCGGGGGTTACGAACCGCCGCGGTTACGGTCGTCGGGATGCTCGCCTCGACGGCGATGCAGGTACTACTCACCGTGTCGATGCTTCTCGGGTTTTTGCTCGTCTTGTGGCTGTAGTTGCGCTATGGAATCTCGCCCACGGCATCCCGGAGTTCCCCTTCATCGCTCCACTCGTAACACCTGGGTCCGGTGAGCAGCAGTTCGACGTGCGATGCCGCCATGCCGTTTTTGTATTTACTTCGCTCTCTCTGTGAGTCCTCGTATCTCCGCTTCAGAACCCACGCTTTCTCTCGGTATGACGGCGCGAACAGCAGTCCCATCTCCCATACGTATCCCCCGTCGAAGTCCTCGATCACGGCGACGATATGTGTGGCCCGTCCACAGAGTATATCGAAGGCGCGGACCCAGAGTCTGATCTCGTCACGCGTTAGACCGTACTCTTCCAATCGGAAGGCGATCGCTGGCGGGTTCGTTCGATCGTTCAAAAGGTCGTAGACGATCTTCCGGCGTGTCGCGGCTCCCGTCGTCCCACCGGCACCGACACTTAGATATCGCCGGTTATATCCTTTGATTTCGACGAGATCCCGATTCACTACGTCCTTGATTCGCTGGTGTTCTGTCGGTGAGAGGCAGACGTTTGCTAACTCGTCGAGTAATTCGTCCTGTGAGGGAAACGTCGAACCGGTAACCCCACACGAATCACCATCAGTATCGTCAGAATTCATTAGTGGACGGTGCGTGTCAATACCGTATTAATTGTCTGACTGGTGTCGACATACTAGTTGGTATATGTGCGTATTCAGTTATTGATATAGTTTTGATCTTAGTTGTATATACAGTTGCATATTGAGTCTCACTCAGTCGCAAATACTTATTGTGATGGGACCCAAAGGAAGAGATATGGAGCCCGGAACGGAAACGGCGGTTCGGAGGGCAGAGCCGGCAGGTTCCGGTACTGGATTCGATGCGTGGAAGGCGCTTCAAAAGGCGACCGACAAGAAGCGAGCCGATCTCATCGCCGATATCGTTGGGCATCCCGAGGGGGCACCCAGCGTTGAGGAACTCGATTACATGAACCCTCGATTGAGTGATGACTCGATTCGCCGTCATCTAAAGACGTTAGGAAACGTCGGGGTTGTTCAGCTGTTGGAATTCGAGCCGGGTGAGCGCACTGGCGGATTTCCGTATCAGTTCTTCGAACTGTCCGTAGAGGCCCGCGAACTGTTCGATCGAAACGGATTATTCCCCGAAGAAGCGTGGAAGCGCCAGTACCGATCCGTGGAGAAAACCCCTCGGATTCGGGATATCGAAGCGATGCCGCGTCCTGCTCGCAACGACGAGTGAGTAACGTCCCAGTTACTGTACACGTCATTGACGTTCAGTTACGTTGTTTCAACCTGTTGATTCGAGCGGACATCTGCTGAAAAGTTACCGATCTGTCTCGCCGGAAACCTATAGTATCTGCTCGCCGAGTGCACACAGGATGACTGTTCCACTCTTTACTGATCGAACGCCTGAGATCGGACAACCGGTCGATTCGCTCCCGACGCCGGCCGTCGTCGTCGATCTCGACGTGCTCGATAGAAACATCGAACGGTTCCGTTCGCTCGCTGAAACCCACAATGTTGATGTCTGTTCGCACACGAAAGCCCACAAGATACCGGCGATCGCCAGGCGACAACAGCGCGAGTTCGGTGGCGGCGTCATGTGTCAAAAGCTGAGCGAAGCCGAAGTGATGGCTCGACACGGCGTCGATGACATTCTCCTCGTCTGCCCGGTCGTGAATGAACCGAAGCTCGAACAGCTATGTTGGGTCGCCGATCGAACCGATCGGTTCGCGACGACGGTCGATTGTCCCGGGAACGTCGAACCGCTGCAGGCAGCTGCCCGGCGTCGCGACGAATCGATCGACGTTATTCTCGAACTCGATATGGGGCTCGAACGGATGGGCGTACGGCCCGGTGAAGACGCTCGTGAGATGGCGTCGTTCATCGAAGCACAGCCGGATCTGGAATTGGTCGGACTTCTCGGGCACGATTCACACGTGACCTACGGTGCCGAAACAGAAGCCGAGTTCGAAGCAGGGTGTCAAGAGATCGTCGAACAGCTAGAACACACCGTCGACGCCCTCAGAGACGGTGGCAGTGACCCAACGCGTGTTATCAGCGGTTCGACCGCGACGGCACCGTATCTCGCGGCTGCGGACGTCGTAACCGAGATCGATCCCGGCCGATACGTCTTCAACGATGTCGAAACGCTGGAAAACGGGCACACCATCTCGGTTGCGGACTGTGCATTGACGGTTCATACGACCGTTCTTTCACGGCCGACCGAGGACCGGGCGATCGTCGACACCGGCTCGAAGACGGTCTCGTTTCTGAACGAACCTCTTCCCGTTCCGAAACACCGCGAAGACGTGATATTCTACAATAAATCGTCCGAGCACGGTTACGTGGACGTGAGCGAACATGACGAGTCGGTTGAAGTCGGTGAGCGACTCGAGTTCGTCGTCCCGAACTGCTACGGGGCGGTCAATCTCCAAGAGACGATTACCGGAGTTCGTGATGGACGCGTCGAGGAGGTATGGCATGTCGCGGCCCGAGGGCGAGATAAATAAACGTCAATAATCTCGGAGATAAACCGTCTTCATCGCTGTTCAACGATCGCAGTCAACTCTTCTAGCGCTCCTTGTTCGTCGATCCGATCGATCGTCTCGGAGAGGTGCTCGCTCGACGATCGATCCAGAACCGTCTCCGCACACGCATAGAATTTCTCGATCCAGCGCGCTTCGGGAAGCGGATTCGACGCCCCGCCGGGGGCGCTCCGCATCTCCGCTTCGAACGTTCTCCCATCGACCGTTTCGACGGTTACTCGCGCTCCGTAGGAGGCTTCGGCTTCGGCCGTTCCGAATAGCTCCGATCGCGGATCGAGATGAACCTTGGCCATCGCCCTACGTGTGTCGGGATCACGGACGTACTCGTCGGTTAATTCGTTGATTCCGACATCTCGGTTCCGGAGGATCGCTCCGAGACCGAATTCGTAGGAGACGACGGCCGCCATCGCGTTCTGGGGATCGTGTTGATCTATCGTGTCCAGTACGCCTTCGTCTACCTCCGCTGTGATTCGTTTGACATCGTCCGGTTTGAGATCCTCGCGTTCGAGAATCGATCGAAGCGACTCCATCGCGGAGTGGACGACGACGCCCGTCGGATACGGCTTGAGCGCGTTGTCGAGAATCGCCCATTCGACAGTCGGCTCAGTTATATCGGACGGATCGTAGCGCCCCTCGCGCGTAGCGACGTTTCCGTACCCGTACTCTCCCTCGAAAATCGCATTGTCGGCTTCTGCACCCTCTCGGGCGAGGAGCGCCGCTTTTACGCCGCTACCGGCCGCGTGTCCGCAGTGGATCGGATTGGCCTGCGTCCCGATGTTCTTTTTCAGTCCGGAGGAAAACGAGCCTGCGAGCCCTAAAGCGCGTTCCGTCACCTCCGTCTCTAATCCGAGTATAGAGGCGGCCGCCGCTGTCGCTCCGAAGACGCCGATCGTTGCGGTCGCGTGCCAGCCCGATTGCCAATGTGTCGGTGCCACACTGCGACCGACTCGAAAGATGACGTCCGCACCGACGACGTACCCGGTGAGAAGGTCTCGACCGGCGGCGTCCACGGATTCCGCCGTCGCCAGCGCGGCAGGGAAGGCCGTACAGCTCGGATGGATAACGACTGACTCGAAGGTGTCGTCGTATTCGAGCACGTGACCGAACGTTCCGTTGGCGAACGCCGCCCGAGTCGGATCGGCGGATCCTCGACCGATTATCGTTGCGTCTCCTTCGACACCGAGCGCTTCGAGATACGAACCGACCGTCTCGCCGACGGGATGGATCGAACCGTGGAGTGTGAGGCCGACGAAGTTCCGGATCGACCGCTTCGCGTGATCGATCGCTTCGTCGGGTATGTCTTCGTAGGTGACGTCGCTAACACGCTCAGCTAACTGATGCGTTTCATTCATGCGAGACACACTCACGCACTTAAAATATAGTTACTGGGGCCGTTTTGCTTAGCACCAATACCGACGTGACTACCCGGAACCGCACCGTTAAATGGGTACGTATAAAAGAGATCATATGTTCGAGAAATCGACGTGGATCCGTCTTCCGCGGAACGTCGTCGTCGGTCACGGCGTCCTCGACCAAGTCGTTGAGGCCGTCGAGGAACTGTATCTCGACGGCCGGCCGCTGATCGTTACGAGTCCGACACCGAAGGAACTCGCGTTCGATCGACTCCGGACGAGCTTTGACGCAGTGGATGTCGATCCTGCCGTTGTCGTCATCGAGGAAGCGAGTTTTAGCGCCGTCAAGGACGTCTTAGCGGCCGCAGAAGAAATCGATGCCGGGTATCTCATCGGCCTTGGCGGCGGCAAGCCGATCGATATCGCGAAAATGGCGGCGGACGAGCGTGGCTGTGGATTCGTTTCGATCCCGACCGCGGCGAGCCACGATGGAATCGTCTCTGGGCGCGGGTCGGTCCCCGACGGCGATAGTCGACACTCAGTCGCGGCGCATCCGCCGCTCGCCGTGATCGCGGATACAGAACTCATCGCGAACTCGCCGTGGCGATTGACGACGGCGGGTTGTGCCGACATCATCTCCAATTACACCGCGGTCAAAGACTGGCAGCTCGCGAACCGACTGAAAAACGTCGAGTATAGCGAGTACGCCGGTGCGCTCTCACAGATGACGGCGGAACTGCTCGTCAATCAATCGAACTCGATTAAGCGAGGACTCGAAGAGTCCGCGTGGGTCGTCGTCAAAGCACTCGTCTCATCGGGAGTCGCGATGTCGATCGCCGGCTCTTCACGACCCGCTTCCGGTGCGGAACACCTCATCTCTCATCAGCTCGACCGAATCGCGCCGAACGCGGCACTACACGGGCATCAAGTCGGTGTCGCATCGATCGTCACGGAGTATCTCCACAGCGGTGAAGGGGGCGATTGGCGACGCGTCCGAGACGCACTCGCCGGCATCGATGCACCGACCACCGCGAACGAGCTTGATATCGCTGACGAGCAGTTCGTTCGGGCGATGACGACGGCGCATGAGATTCGTGACCGATACACGATCCTCGGCGACGGAATCGAAGAGACCGCCGCTATCGAAGCGGCGACCGTAACCGGCGTTCTGTAACCGACTCGATTGAGAGTACTTTTTTCACTTCAGTACACTTATTGAGATCTCGTTGTCACGCGCGACCCGTACAGTGGTGGATAGTATGTGGATAGCGATTGGATACCGAATGGACAATACCGTGGATTTAAGCGTACGTTGGTCCTTCGGCTCGTATGAACTGCTCACTCTCGGAGGGAGTGTCTGAACACCTCGACGTTCTCTACGACGAGTACGACGGGTTCGATGTCCAACAGACCACTGTTGGCATCAACCCTGATGAGTTCGCCGCGCTCGGTGACCGTCCGAACGGTGCGGAGATACGCGTCCGTATCGAAGGCGACGAGGGTGTCTTAGCGCTGACGGATGGGAACGAATACGAGCTTCCCGGAGGTGTCGTCGAGACGGATCTTCGCCCGGAAACGATCGTCGCTGTTATCGAACAACAGACGGGTGTACAGTGTGCGATAGATGGGCTCGATCGGGTTTCGATCGTGTGTCTACAATGTGCGGTGGTCGATGACGAGCTCTGGACACTGTCGGCGATATTTTCTGCAACTGCGCTCGATGGAACGCCCGAGGAAGGCGTCGTCTGGCGTGAGGCACCGCTCGAATCGATGCCCGCAGGTTCGCCGAACTGAACCCTCGAACCCGATAGGGCCAAGGGGTCGCCACTCCCCGTTGGGATATGGGAACTCCGCTTGCCTCCCGCGAGGCGCAGGTTGCAGAGGTATTGGATCGGCTGTATGAGCAGTACCCAGAGCCCGAGATCTCGCTTCGTTTCTCGAACCGCCTCGAGTTACTCATCGCGGTGATGCTATCAGCGCAGTGTACCGACGAGCGTGTCAACAAAGTCACGAAAGAGCTGTTCGAAACGTACGAGAGCCCGGAAAATTACGCAGAAGCCGATCAAGAAGAACTCGCCGAAGCCATCAACTCGATTACCTATTATAACAACAAGGCGAGCTATATCAGATCCGCTTGCCGGGATATCGTCGAAAAGCACGGTGGTGAGGTTCCGGATACGATGGGTGAGCTAACCGATCTCGCCGGTGTCGGCCGCAAAACCGCGAACGTCGTCCTCCAGCACGGGCACG
>SKKJ01000262.1 GCA_007121575.1 Natronomonas sp. | reverse complement strand
TGTCTTCTTGGCGACGATCACCGAAGGAAACGTCGATATCAAAGGCCACAAAGATTTCGACGAAGTCCTGTAGATTACGCACCGACCCCTGATCGTCGAAGCGAACGATTACCGATCCGCGATTTTTAAGAAACCGCTCCGTCTATACTGCCCAGATGGAATTCTCCGAGTTCGCCGATCGGGCCGCGGCTATCGAAGCGGAATCTGCGGATCTCGAAACAATCTCACTCGTTGCCGAACTGTTTGCGGACGCCGGTGATGATCTCGGTTCGGTATCGCGGTTCATTCAAGGGAGAGTCTTCCCCGCTCACGATACCACGAAACTCGATGTCGGGCCGTCGCTCTGTTATGAAGCGTTGGCCAAGGCCGCCGGACGAAACGTCACGATAACTGATATCGAGTCGGAACTCGCAGAGACCGGCGAAATCGGTCTGGTTGCTGAGCGGCTCGATCTGGGCGGACAACAGGGTCTCGCCGCGTTTGCGAGCGATAGTGAAGAGAGACTTACCGTTAGTGACATCGAGACGGAGCTCCGATCGATGGCAACGGCATCCGGAAGCGGGAGCACGGATACGAAACGTGACACACTGTTTGGATTGTTCAATCGATCGGAGCCACTGGAGGCACGGTTCCTTTCTCGACTCGTACTCGGTGAGATGAGAATCGGTGTCGGAGAACGAACGGTTCGCGATTCGATCTCGGAAGCGTTCGGTGTTCCCGTCGAATCAGTTGAACGTGCGTTACAGGTTTCGAACGATTGTGGCGTCGTCGCTCGGACGGCGAAAACGGAGGGTGAACACGGGCTCGAAGGCATTCGTCTCCGTGTTGGCCGACCAATCCAAGCGATGTTGGCACAGGTCGGGACCGCTCTCGATGCGCTCGAAGCGTGGGAGGAGGTCGCGGTTGAAACGAAATTTGACGGCGTTAGAATTCAGGTACACTACGATGGAGAGACCGTCTCCCTTTTCTCTCGAAATCTGGAAGATGTGACGGATTCGTTGCCTGAAGTCTGCAACCGTGTCGAGAGTTCACTCGAGAGTCCCGCGATCATCGACGGGGAGGTAGTCGCTGTCGGGACAGACGGAGAACCGCTCCCGTTTCAACAAGTCCTCCGACGGTTTCGGAGAAAGCACGATGTCGAAGCGACTCGGGAAGACATCGCCGTCGAACTGTACGCGTTCGACTGCCTCCATATCGATGGTGAAGACCTGCTCGAAAAACCGCTCAAACATCGTCACAAACGACTCAAGGAACATTTTGCGGATGGGTCTGTCACGCGCACATACTCGAATGATGTCGAAGAGATCGCAGACTTGGAATCCGGTGCGCTCACGGCGGGCCACGAAGGAATTATGCTGAAAAACCCTGGATCGCCGTATACGCCTGGAAATCGCGGACGAAATTGGCTGAAACGGAAACCGGACGTCGAAACCCTCGATCTCGTCGTCACCGGCGCAGAATGGGGTGAAGGTCGACGAGCGAACGTTTTTGGAACGTTTCTCGTCTCCGTACGAACCGACGCTGGGTATGAACCGATCGGTAAAGTCGCGACCGGGATTACTGATGATGAACTCGTGTCACTTACCGAACGTTTCGAGCCATATGTTCGTACGGAAACCGGAACGACGCTCGATATCGACCCTGAAATCGTATTCGAAGTCGGGTACGAGGAGATTCAACGATCACCAACGTACGAATCCGGCTATGCGCTTCGATTCCCACGTTTAATCGGCGTCCGTGAGGACAAATCTCCCGACGACGCTGACACGCTTAAGCGGGTCGAAAGATTGTACGCGTAACCGGATTTCGATGAACGAATAGAAGAATCAAACATCGACGTATTCGTATCTACGCTTATCATCCCACACGTATGATTGAACACGGATCCCTACTCGTTTCATGGCTCGGTTACGCGACAATCCGGATCGAAGGGGGCGGGTTGGTCGTCTATATCGATCCCGGCCGCTACGGTGTGTTAGATACACACAACGGCCATGACGGTGATGTCGTCTGTGTATCGCACGATCACCACTACGATCCCGATGGAATTCGAACCGTTTCAAAATCGGACGCGACGCTCGTCCTATTCGACGGAATAAACACGCATCGAATCGACCGACCTGTCGAACGACCGGTGGACCTTCCCTATGAGATCCGAACGGTCGATACAGAATCGGATATCGCAGTCGATGCGGCGATTGTCAGGACGACGGCAGCGTACAACAAGCCAAATGGCCCACACGTACGAGGGGACGGAACGCCGTATCATCCAGAAGGACTCGGTTGCGGATACCATATCACGCTCTGTGAGACCACCGTGTGCTACCCGGGGGATACTGACGTACTCGACGGCCACGACCGTCTCGACGTGGATATTTTTTGCCCGCCGATCGGTGGTACTGTTACGATGGATCGCCACGACGCAGCAGATCTCGCCGAAGCGCTCGATCCGGAACTCGTGATCCCGGTCCACTACGATACCTTCGAGGCGATCGAAGCAAATGCGGCGGCGTTCGCTGAAGCTCTCGAAGAACGCGGAATACCGGTCGAAATAGATCCGTAAACTCGATTTTCGAACCTGCCTGAGAACGGTGGCTCGTTAACCGAACTGCTAGATGAGCCCCATCTCTTCGAGTCGCTCTGGCAGGTACGTTTCGGTGACGAAATCTAACCCACGTGATGCGAGCGCCTGCTGT
>SKKJ01000367.1 GCA_007121575.1 Natronomonas sp. | reverse complement strand
CCGGTAACCGAACGCCGGTTTCTTCGCGATAGGTATCGATCACCGCTTGCCCGACCCGCTCGGCGACGTCCACGCTGGTGAACTCGTGTGTACCGTGTCGAGTCCCGACGACGCCAAAATCTGCGTTCGGCAGCCGTTCAGCGATCGCCGCTTCCGTCGTTCGGTCATAAATATCTTCGAGTCCAGCGACGGTTTCGTCGACCAGAACGGCCATGATTCGATGAATCGTTCGCGCCCGATAATGAAGGTTATAAACGTCCGCCGGAGTGCCATCGAACTCGACGACGCCGCGGTGATGGACCGAAACGTCCGCGTCGACGAGTTCGTGCAATTCGTCGGCCGCGATGGCCTCGAGCCCGCCGTTCGTCGTCGCGAGAAGTTGCACAGTGACCGTAGTGAGCCGTGGGTGAAAAACACCGTGTCGTGGGCACGATACAACCACCAAAAATTTTATTATGAATTACAAACAATTGACACCTGTATCCGAGGTGAACAGCGATGGCATTACCCATAAGTCCGGCAAGCTCTTGGATGCAGAGCCTCGATTTCCCGAGCCAACTGTTCGGAACCGGTAGCAACGACTACGAACTGTACGAAGAAGACGACGAGTTCGTCCTCAGCGTCGAGATGCCGGGATTCGATGCCGAGGAGATAACGGTTTCGTGGCAAGAGGGTGTCCTCAACATCGCCGCCGAACACGACGACGAGCATCGAACGCGGAGACGAACGTATCACCGACGGTTCCGCTTCCCGAAGGATGTGGACGATGCGGCGATCTCCGCCGAGTATACGAACGGAATCTTAGAGGTACGATTGCCGATCATGACGGGAGCGACCGTCAGTGGCACCGAAATCGAAGTCGAGGGGTGAATCGAATCCAGAAAGATCACCGACAGGGTCCGAAGACCGAATCTTCCCTCGAAGCAACTCGTTTATTCGGAGGATGATTTAACTTCTCGGCCGTGTCGATATGTAGCATGAGCTATGTGAGTGTGGGGAGATGGGCCTTAGCGTGAACCGAACGGCGATCGAATCCATCGACGCCCGTGAGATACTCGATAACCGACTGGAGCCAACGCTTCGCGTGACGGTACGGACCGAGGGCGGCGCGATCGGACGTGCCGACGTTCCACGGGGTCGCTCGCGCGGCGTCCACGAAGCCGTCGACCTGCGAGACGGCGGTGATCGCTATCGCGGGATGGGTGTGAGAACGGCCGTCGAAAACGTCGAAGAGCGGATCGAACCGGAGCTTCGCGGCCACAGCGTCACCGACCAAGCCGGGATCGACTCGCGACTGCGTGAACTCGACGGGACAGCCGACGGGTCGAACCTCGGCGGCAACACCTTAACCGGCGTTTCGCTCGCGACGCTGAAGGCGGGGGCGAACGCACACGACCTCCCAGTATATCGGTATCTCGGCGGCCCGGCCGCGACGGAGCTCCCGATTCCGCTCGTCGATCTGATCGAAGGTGGCGAACTCGGAGCGAGCGGCCTTCCGTTCCAAGAACACCAGATCATCCCGACGGGCGCGGAGAGCTTCGAGGAAGCCATACGGATGTGTGCGGAGGTGTACTACGAACTCGGAGATCGGCTCACGGAGAGTCACGGCGAATACGCGCTGAGCGTCGGCGACGAGGGCGGATATACCCCGGAAACGATGACCGATCCGCGCGATGCGTTCGACAGCATGCTCGGCGCGATCGAAGCGTGTGGATACGACGACGTCTTCGAGTTGGGAATCGATGCGGCGGCGACGCATTTTTACGATTCGGACGAACGAACATATCAATTATCCGATAAAAAGTACACGCGCGGCGGGATGTTGGATTACTACGCCGATCTCGTCGATACGTATCCCTTAGTTTCGATCGAAGACCCCCTCGAAGAGGACGATTTTGAAGGGTTCTCCACCCTCTCCGAACGGCTCGATGCGCAGATCGTCGGGGACGACCTCTTCGTGACGAACGCCGAACGGCTACGGAAAGGAATAGACGCCGGTGCCGGCGATGCGCTGTTGTGTAAGATCAATCAGGTCGGAACCGTGAGCGAAGCGATCGACGCCGTCGAAACGGCCCGCGGAGACGGATACGCGATCCAGGTGTCCGAGCGCTCCGGACAGACGGCCGACACGTGGCTCGCGGAGGTCGCCGTCGGGTTCCGCGCCAGCCAGATCAAAACCGGAACGACCCGGAGCGAGCGGACCGAACAGTACAACCGCCTCCTGGAGATCGAAGACGAGTGTGGGGGCGGGTACGCGGCGTGGCCGCGATGAGCGCAGAAGACGAAGCGGAAGTTGAAGACAGGTTCATCCGAAACCGCGAGCAGTTACTAAACCACGGCGACCGAGAGGGACGACAGATCGTCCTCGATATCCTCGACGACACACTTCTCGCGCTGAGGCCCGAGCGGTTGATCGATGACGCCGTAGCTAGAAACGGTAACGCGCTCAGTATCGACGGGACCGACTACGAACTCGACGCCTTTGAAAACCGATATCTCATCGCGGCCGGAAAAGGATCGGCGGCGTTCGCCCGAGCGGTTCGCAAGCGAGCGGGTGATCGACTGACTGGTGGGCTCGTCGTCGACAAACGAGGACAGACCGAAGCGGTCGGAGAACTCGAAATCTACGAAGCCGATCATCCGATACCGTCCACCGAAAGCGAACGTGCCGGGAACGCCGCCCTCTCTATGGCCGATGCCGCAGGCGAAGACGACCTCGTGATAGTCGTTATTACCGGTGGAGCGTCGGCGCTGCTTTCAGTCCCTCCAGACGGTGTGACGGTGAGCGAGCAAGCGGCGGTGACCGAGGCGCTGCTCCGGGCCGGCGCACCGATCGAAGATATCAACGCGGTTCGAAAACACGTGAGCCAGCTCAAGGGCGGACGGCTGACCGAACGGCTCCGGCCGGCGACGATCGTCAGTCTCGTTCTCATCGACGAAGTCGCGGGCGATCCCTGGGGACCGACCGTCCCCGATCGAACGACGCCGTCCGAGGCGATCGAGGCGCTGAAACGACACGGTTGCTGGGGCGAAACGCCGACATCGGTCCGTGAACACCTCGGAGACGATAGCCGAAGTGACACGCCGACGTCGTTTCAAAACCCACCGCAGACCGTGGTCCTCGCGGACGGAAACGACGCCTGCGAGACGGCTGCTGAGAGCGCGGACAAATTCGGGATCGACGCTGCGGTCCTCTCGACATCGATCGAGGGGGAAAGCAGAACCGTCGGACGGACGCTGTCGAGTATCGCGGCAGAGGTCGCCGAATCGGGTCGGCCGTTCGAGCCGCCCTGTGTGCTCGTCTCCGGTGGCGAAACGACCGTGACGGTTTCGAGCGACGCTGGAATTGGCGGGCCAAATCAGGAGTTCGCGCTCGCGTGCGCCGACCGAATCGATGGGATGGAGATCACCGTGGCCGCGGTCGACACCGACGGCACCGACGGACCGACCGATAGAGCCGGTGGGATCGTCGACGGCCGAACGGCGACGCGAGCGGCGGGGTTAGATCTCGACATCGACGCGAAACTCCGAGCCCACGACGCAACGAACGCGCTCTCGGAACTCGGGGATGACATCGTTACTCGAGCAGGCACGAACGTCAACGATCTCCGGCTCATCTACGTCGCGGCGCGATCGGCGTAGCGCGTTGAATTAGCGAACCCGGTTTCGCATGCGTTCGGTCTCGCCCTCCAGGAACATCCCGTAATTTTCGAGGAATATCTCCGCGATGCGTGTCGGTAGTTCGGGCGACGAGCCGAGGTTATGCGGAGTGAGGATAACGTTAGAGAGATCCCACAGCGTCGAGTCGCCCTCCAGCGGCTCCGTCGTGAATACGTCGAGTGCCGCGCCACGGATCGTCCGCTGCTGGAGCGCTTCGATCAGTGCGGGTTCGTCGACGATCGCTCCGCGCGCGACGTTGATCAACACCGCATCGTCGCGCATCGAACCGATCTCCTCGCGGCCGATCATCCCTCGGGTTTCGTCGGTGAGCGGACACGAGAGCAGGACGTACGACGAATCGATCAGAACGTCCGAAAGCGCGTCCGGTTCATAGAGCGTCCCGACCGCATCGATTTCGACCGACGTATCACGTTTTATTCCGACGACGTCCATCCCGACCGCCGCGGCGAGTTCGGCCGTTCGTGTTCCGATCTCGCCGAGACCGACGACGGCGAGCGTCTTTCCGGCGAGTTCGCCGGGTTGATACCGCTCCCAGCATCCGCGGCGCTGATTCTCGAACGCCGATCGGAACCGCCGTTCGAACGTGAGCATATATCCGAGCACCTGCTCTGCGGCGGGTTGTGCGTGGGCACCCGCGGCGTTCGTCAGCGGGATATCGCGCGCTTCGATCGTTTCGACGGTTTCGGGATCGAACGTGTCGATGCCGGCGCTCAACGCCTGGATCCACCGCAGAGACGACAGTTCGTCCAACAACCACGGCTCGACGTACGAAGAGAGTAACACGTCGACGTGCGGCGCGCATTCGGCGGCTTCCTCGGCTGTTCGAGCGAGCCGCAGATCGATCGATCCATCGCGGTCGAGGATTTCCTCCCGGAGCGTTTCAGCGTTCAACCAGTGGGTCCCACGCACCGATTGGTGAATGAGGACGGTCGGTTCGGACATATCCGCTCAGTGTGAGCGAGAGAGGATAAAACCGGACGGCGATCGCGTTGAATCTGTTCAAAGCGACAGCAAACCGATCACCGCGATAGAGATCCAAACTATTTTCAACGACGTGTTGACGATGATCACCTTCGTGCCGAACTCCGCGCCCCAGATCCCGTACTGAAACGGGATCGATCGCTTAAACGTCGAAACGGTGAAGGAGACGATGCCGCCGATGAGCAACGTGACGACAGCCGTTTGCGCGGTGAACACGCCGTCGGCGATCAGCGGCGCGATGGCCAACGCGCCGCTCGTCGTATCGAACGCGTAAATAACGATCACGGGGACCGCAGCGCTCGGAAGCCCCGTCATAGCGGCGAGCGGATCGGCCGCCCCACCCGTGAGCGATTCGAGGTCGTAGTACGTCGTCAACACGACCACGAGCGTGTAGACGATCGCCAGCCGCGGCAGGATGTCCCACGTCTTCTCAATCCCGCTCCGGCCGGAATCGAGCAGTTTCTCGCGGGTCGTCCGGACGTCACCGCCGTCGGTTCGCGCTTCGGAGTCGGGACGATCCGCGTCGTCGGTTTCGGACATCGCGTTCGGATCGACGTTTCGCGACGACAGCAAGAGCGCGCCGGCGACGACGCCGGTGATCGTGATCGCGAGCGAGATACCGGCCCTCGTCCCGACGTACAACAGGCCGACTTTGAGCCCGAGGATCGGGATCAACACCGGCGCGTAAAAGGTGAAGATGTGCTGGACGAAGCCGAAGAACGTGTTGATCGTGACGGCGACGAGCGTGGCGCGATCGTCGAGCAGTCCGGAGTCGCGGTACTCAGCCAGCATTCCGTAGCCAGCGGTCGTCGAGGCCGCGGTGGTCAAAATCGCGCTTCCGACCTCGTCCGGGAGGTTTGCGGGTCCGGTCAGCGGTTTCGACAGCGCGGCGATATACTGTATCGCACCGAAGGCGACGAGCACGTTCGCGAAGGCGACTCCGCCGGCGATCGCGATCGCGATCGTTACCACTCGCGGGAGAACCTCGCCCAGAAGCAACGAACCGATGGCTGGCTCCATTCGAGTGAAAAAACGCGTGGGCAGACCGAAACGGTTGCGCTTCGATGCGATCAGCCGAGGTCGCTTCGAGCTATCGTTCCGCGGTTTTCAACTCCGCGGAGAGCCCCTGCGCCAGTTCGATCTCCTCGGCGTTATTCAGCGTCCACGCGGTCCGTTCGGTCACGGCTTCGATGATCTCGCGGGCGGAGGGATAGCCGTTGCCGGACTTTTTCACCCCGCCGAACGGGAGTTGAACCTCCGCGCCGATACACGGGAGATTGCCGTAGGCTAATCCCAACTCGGCGTGATCGCGATAGTAGTTGATCTGTCGATAATCCTCGCTGATAATCGATCCGGCGAGTCCGTAGAGTGTCGAGTTTTGGAGTTCAACCGCGTGCTCGATTCCCCCGTCGTACTCGATCAACGCGACGTGGGGGCCGAACACCTCCTCGTGAAGACACCGCATGTCGGGGTCGTACTCGGTTTCGTACACGAACGGACCGCTCCAGTGGCCCGAAGCAGAACCGTCAGGAATTTCTTCGGCACCCAGCTCGCTTCGATCGACCAGTACCTCGCCACCCTCCTCGCGGGCGAGGTTGTTGTACGACAGCACTTTCTCGCGGTGCTCGGCCTCGATCAATGGACCCATAAACGTTCCTTCATCGAGGGGGTTGCCAATCGATACCGCTTCGGCCGCCTCGACGAATCGGGATTTGAACTCGTCGTACACGTCGGTGTGGACGATGAGTCGCTCGGCCGAAACACAGCGCTGGCCGGTCGTTTTGAACGCCGAAAGGACGGCTGCCGGAACGGCGAGGTCGAGATCGGCCGCCTCAGTGATGACGACGGCGTTTTTTCCGCCCATTTCACAGGCTGCGAGTTTGCCCGGCCGACCGCCGACCTTGCCGGCGATCTCGTGTCCGACCTCGGCGCTTCCGGTAAAGAGAACGGTATCGACGGCGTCGTGGTCGACGAGCGCCGCCCCGGCCTCGCCGTATCCCTGAACCATGTTGAACACGCCGTCGGGGATTCCAGCCTCCACCATCAGTTCCGCGATCGTGTGAGCGCATTTCGGCGTCTGTTCGGCGGGTTTCCAGACGACGGTGTTTCCCTCGACCAACGCGACTGCCATGTGCCAAAACGGGATCGCGACCGGGAAGTTCCACGGCGTGATACAGCCGACGACACCCCGAGGTTTTCGACGCATGTAGGCGTCCTTTTTCGCGATCTCGCTCGGGACGACATCGCCGTGTGGGTGCCGGGCGTTGCCAGCCGCCCATTCGACCATATGAGCGGCCTCGACGACGTCAGCCCGGCCTTCTCCGATCTCTTTTCCACACTCGCGGGAGACGAGTTCGCCGAGCTCGTCAGTTCGGTTTTTAAGCCCGGTATACACGTCCCAGAGATGCTCCGCGCGATCGATATACGAACGTCCTCGCCACCCCTCGAAGGCCGTTTCTGCAGCCTCGACCGCCGCCGCCACATCGGCTTCTGCGCCGCGAGGGAATTCGCCGAGCGACTCGCCGTTCGTCGGGTTTCGACTCTCGAACGTCGTCTCGCCGTCGACCCATTTGCCGTCGATGTAGTGCGCGTGTGACGCCATGTGATGTATTGACAGCGAATGCGTAAAACGTCGTTCCCCGGATCTTATCGGCCGAGAACGGCCCGTAGAGCGAACAGCGCGTTCGATCGTCGCTCTCTGATCCGCCGATAAAGGTACGAGAGCCACTTCTTCCCGTAGGGGATATACTGATACGTCGGGACGCCCGCCGCGGCGAGTTCGCGCTGTGCGTCCTCGCGGACGCCCATCAGCATCTGCACCTCGTACTCGGTGCCGTACTCGGCGTGAAGATCCGCGGCCAGCGAGATCACCGCTGGATCGTGACTGCCGACGGCGATTCTGCCATCGAATTCCCTGAAGCCGAATTCGAGCAACTCACGATACGCATCATCGACGGCGGCTCGGGACGTGTACGCGATCGATGGCGGTTCGTCGTAGGCACCTTTCACCAGCCGAATCTTCCCCGGAATCGCCGCGAGCCGTTCGAGATCCTCCGCGGTTCGTTTTAAGTTGGCCTGAACGCAGACGCCGACAGCGTCGTCAGTCGCCTTCGCGTGCGTCTCGAAGGCGTCGAGCGTCGCATCGGTCGTCGTGTGATCCTCCATATCGATCCAGACGAATCGGTCGTGCTCCTGTGCAGTCTCGATAACCATCGAGAGATTCTCCTCGAAGGCTTCCCGGCTAACGCCAAGCCCGATCTGTGATGGCTTAACGGAGATGCAACCGTTCACACCGGCGTCGTCCATCGCCCGAATTAAGTCTTGATAGAGACGCACGTCGGCATCGGCCGAAGCGCGGTGTTCGTAATGCTCTCCGAGGAGATTGACGATCCCACCGATTCCGTCGGTGTTACACTGTCTGACGTGCTCGATCGCGGCAGGAGCGTCGGTTCCGGCGACGAAACGCCGGACGATCGGCGGAAGCATACCGGAGATAGGTCTCGAACGAACCTCGGTCTTTCGGCGTCGAAAACCGTAGTTGGTATAGCTTTCGATCCACTCGGTACGTGTAAGATGACACGAGTGAGCGTAATCGGTTGCGGAAACATGGGGGGAGCCTTTTTAAAAGGGCTCGCCCAGAGCGACTCTCATCACTTAATTGCGATCGATCTCGATCCGGAAGCACTCGAGGCAGTCGAAGCGGACGCCACGGAAACGACCGACGATATCGACGCGGCAAGAGAGACGGACGTCGTGATTCTCGCGGTCAAACCGAGCATCGTCGAGATCGTGCTCGACGACCTCGATCTCTCGGGCGATCAGACGCTGATCACCATCGCGGCGGGCGTCTCCAGAGAGTTCGTCGCGAACCGAACCGACGCATCGGTCGTGCGGATCATGCCGAACCTCGCGGCCGAAACCCGTGATATGGCCGCAGCGGCCACCGAAGACGGGCTTACCGATGAGGTTAGAGAACTGCTGGACGACGTCGGCGAATACATCGAGATCGATGAGGAGTTGATGGACATCTCGACCGCCGTCAACGGAAGCGGACCGGCCTTCGCGTTCTATCTCATCGACGCGATGAAAGACGCCGGCGTCGAGGGCGGCCTCGAACCGGAGCAAGCGGAGACGCTCGCCGCACAGACCTTCAAAGGCGCTGCCGAAACCGTTCTTCGAGACGACAGAAGCGTCGACGAGCTCATCGACGCGGTCTGTTCGCCGAACGGAACGACGATCGAAGGGATGGAAGTGCTGTGGGACAGCAGCGCCGACAAGGCGGTTATCGATGCCGTCGGGGCGGCCGAACGACGATCGAAGGAACTCGCCGAGGCGTTCGACGATGAGTGAGACAACGACCATCGACGCGATCGATTCCGAAACCGTCGAAACCGCACGGGCACGAGCCGCCGGTGCGGATCTCGTCGTCGTCAAAGCCGGGACGAACTCGCTCACCGACGAGGATTCGCGACTCGACCGCGTGAAACTCGATAAACTGGTCGCCGATATCATGGATCTGCGCGAACGAGGCAAAGACGTCATTTTGATCTCATCGGGCGCGGTCGGGGCCGGCAAAGGTCGACTCGACCGGGAAAACGGGTCGATCGAAGAGACCCAGGCGCTTTCGACCGTCGGACAGGGGCTGTTGATGCGCCATTACACCCAGAGTTTCGAACGATACGACCAAGACGTCGCACAGATCCTCTTGACCGGGAAAGATCTCGACAACCCGGAGCGCTTCCGAAACTTCAAAAAGACCGTCGAGACGCTGTTGGCGTGGGACGTCGTGCCGATCATCAACGAAAACGACGCGGTCGCGAGAGAGGAGCTACAGATCGGCGATAACGACATGCTTTCGGCGTCGGTCGCGACCGGCATCGACGTCGAACTGTTGGTGACGCTGACCGACGTCGACGGCGTCTATACCGGCAACCCGAAACACGACGACGACGCCGAGTTGATCGAAGCTGTCGGCGCGAACTACGAGGCGGTCGAACGGCTCATTAACGGCTCGACGACGGCACGGTTCGGCGGAATCAAAACCAAAGTCGAAGGGGCCCGAGACGTGAGCACGCACGGGATCCCGGTGATCATCGCCGGCTCCACCACGCCCGACGTATTAGCGAAAATCGCCGACGAGCAACCGACTGGAACGCTGTTTATTCCCACAAACGGTGAGACCGATGAGTGAATACGACACCGAAACACAGGTTACAGAGGCACAGCGCGCCGCACTGAAGCTCGCGAACGTCGACGAGTCGACGCGAAACGACGCGTTACAATCGATAGCGGACGCGGTTCGCGAACGCGAAACAGAGATCGTAGCGGCGAACCGAAAAGACGTCGAGGCGGCCGAAACGATGCTCGAACGAGGGGAATACACCCAGGCGCTCGTCGACCGGCTGAAACTCGACGGTGCGAAGATCGAGGACATCGCCGGGATGGTCGAATCGGTCGCCGAGCAGGACGACCCGCTCGGGGCGACGCTCGAAGCACGAGAGCTCGACGAGGACCTCGAACTCTACCGCGTCGCCGTGCCGATCGGCGTCATCGCGACGGTGTTCGAATCCCGACCCGACGCGCTCGTCCAGATCGCCGCCCTCGCGTTGAAATCCGGCAATGCGGTCATCCTCAAAGGCGGCAGCGAAGCCAGCGAGTCGAACCGCGTCCTGCACGAGATCATCGAGAACGCTACGGCGGAACTGCCGACCGGCTGG
>SKKJ01000227.1 GCA_007121575.1 Natronomonas sp. | reverse complement strand
TCATCGATCCCGGCGACGAGTTCGCCGGTTTCGTACCCCATCCCGGTGTTCAAGACGATGAAGTACTCCACGTCGTCGAGATGTGCCGTCTTCGCCATCGGCTTTCCGCCACCTTCGATCTCCGATGCCGGCTGAAAGAACACTTTGAGCGTACCGTCGAATTCGCTGTCTCGAATCGCATCGAGCAGTCCGACGCCGACCGCCGTGTTGGCGTCGTGCCCACAGGCGTGCATGTACCCGCCGTGTTTCGAGCGGAACCCCTCAGCCGTCGGCCGGTGTGTCTCGTCGGCGGATTCGTCGACACTGAGGCCGTCGATATCGACCCGGACACCGACCGTCGGTCCATCGCCGCACCGTACCGTCGCAACGACACCGGTTTTTCCGCCCTCCGTCTCCTCGAGTACGTCTTCCCGCGCACCGTTTCGACGGGCTCGTTCGTGCCAATCTCGGAGCTGTTCTCGGCTCGGGACGCCCAGTCGCTCCTCGACGTCGAGCGCCTCCGAACCGATGAATACATCGTCTACCTCGATGTCTTCGAGCGCTTCGACGACGAGGCTCGTCGTATAAAACTCACACCACGGTGGCTCCGGTCGTTCGTGAAGCCGTCTTCTGAGCGCTGTGAGTGATCCCTGGTTGGTTGGATGCGTTTTCATTTCCAATCTCATCTATCATCTATTTCTGTGTAGATAATCGTTGGGACGGTTGATGCGAAAACGTCCTCTCCGAAGCGGCTGCTCGTCACTACCGACGCACCTTTTATACGTCCTTGCCTTCGGACTCCCGATATTTGTCCATCTCCTCCTCGGGCAGATATCTCCGTTCGAACTCGACCACCTCACCCATCCCTTCGAACTCGTAGAAATCGCCGACCGGAAGCTCTCCCATCTCGGCTTCGAAGTCGATCACGTGATCCATCCCTCGTTCTTTCAGCTCCGACATATACTCGTGTACCGCCAAGATCGTCGGCGTCATCGATGCGTGATACGATATAAGCGAGTATCCCAACTCGGCGAGCGTCTCTTCGTCGATCGCCGGAGCAACGCTCCGGTTCGGTCCGCTTTTGTTGTATAGCTGTGGTCCGTCGATCGCTTCACCGATCTCGCGAACCAGCTCTTCGGAGTGTAACCCGTCGACGAAGATGATGTCCGCACCGACGTCAAGCATTTCGTTCCCACGCAGTATCGTCTCTTCAACGCCGCCGTCTACCGCCCCAAGTGCGTCGATCCTCCCGATGATGACGAACGATTCGTCGATCTCATCGCGCACGTCACAGACCGCCTGTATCTTCCCCCGGAGTTCCTCCCGAGAAATAACCCGCTTGCCGGCCATCTGCCCGCATCGCTTTGGATCGATCTGATCTTCGATGTGAAACCCCGCGCACTCGGTGTTTCGAATCACTTCTTCGGCGGTTCGCCGGGCGTTGATCGCGTTGCCGAACCCCGTGTCGACATCGGTATACACCGGTACCTCCACGGCGTGTGCGATCTTGCGCGATGCGTCGACCAGCTCGGGCATCGTCAGATACCCAGCGTCCGGCATGCCGAGCGAACTGACGCTGGCACCGTGTCCCGAATAGGCGATCGCGTCGAAGCCGACCGAATCGGCCACCTTCGCCGTGAGCGCGTCGTGAACGATCGGAATCTGTGTCGCCTCGTCCGATTCGACCAGTGCTCGAAGCCGCTCTCGTTTCGATGTCATGGATGTACCACGGCCGACCTGCTGTTTACTCTGTCGCCGTCTTCGAGGAAACGCCGTCCCGTCTCGGCTGGCTCTCTAGAGATTGGAGTTCGTCACGCCGCCATCGACGGGAATCGCCGCGCCGGTCAAAAAGCTCGATCGTTCCGATGAGAGAAACGCGACGACATCGCCGAGCTCGTCGGGATCGCCGATTCGTTCGAGCGGCGAGACGGCTCCGTAGTTGTCGACGCCGTCCTCGTATGAATCGAACTGGCCCTCTTCGACGCCGTGATCGACGTGTTCTTTGAACCGCCCCGTCTCGTAGAGCCCCGGTAACACGGTGTTGACGCGTACCTCGGGTCCGAGATCGCGAGCCATAATTTTGCCGATTCCGACGGTCGGCATTCGGACGGTACTACCGAGCCCGAGCGAGCCGAACGTCTCTTTGACGCTGATCGATTCGATATCGACGACCGTGCCACCGCCGTCGGCTTGGAGCGGTTCGGCGGCTTCTTCGAGCACTCGGAGATACCCCATCACGAGCAGATCGAATCCGGCTTGCCACTCTTCGTCCGAAATCTCACCTAAAAGGCCCTCCGGCGGCCCGCCCGCGGACGTGACGAGATGGTCGAGGCCACCGAACTCGGTGACGGCGGTGTCGATCAGCTCTGCGACGTCGTTTCGATCTGTGATATCACCCACACAGCCGAGCACGTCGCCGTCGCCGACCTCGCTGAGCTCTTCGACGGTCGCTTCCACGTCGTCGGCGTTTCGGCCGTTAATGACGACGTTCACGCCCTCGTGGGCGAGCGCCTTCGCCGATGCTTTTCCGAGCCCGCGGCTCGATCCCGTGACGACCGCTGCGTTACCGCTGATTCTGAGATCCATACGCATGCCATCTTTTGCCGTTGTATTATGGTTGTGCTTCCAGCAATCTTCGTCGTCGTTTACTTGTCCACTTTCTGTGGCAACGAAACCTACCTACACGTTCGGGATCACTTCGTCGCCGATCAACTCGATACACTCACAC
>SKKJ01000320.1 GCA_007121575.1 Natronomonas sp. | reverse complement strand
GTGTGCATACGTTTTCGGTTTTCTGGCGTCTTTCAGCAAGGGGAACAGGTTTTCCCGCGGTTCTGCGGCATCGAGCAGATCTCGAGCGGGGCGGGCGGCGAATTCGACCGCGTACGTCGGACCACAGAAGTCTGCGACGTGACTAACGGTTGTTCCCGCCGCCGCACCGAGATACAGCACGGTTTCACCGCCCGAGAAATCGGTTTTCATTCCCTGCTCGAACATCGCACCGAGCTTCGAACGACGTGGGTCCCACCGTCGCCATTCACCATCGCTCGGTTCACCATACACCGGTTCGCCGCGCGTTGCGAGTCCCTCGCGCCCGTCAAACGTGCGGCGTTCGACGCCATCGGGAAGGTTCATTGTGACTCACGCTCCTGAATTCGGGTGATGCGCTCGTGGAGTTCGGCGTCCAACTCCGGCTTTCGCTCACCGGAGTAGTGATCGACACGCGCGGCGATGGCCAGTTTTCCCGCGAGCGCTCGCGCCGCCGAGCCGCGGTGTTCTGGAGCCGTCCCCTGGATCGCCTCGTGGATGAAAATCACCCCGTACTTCGGCGATGGCGCGTGCCCGCGTAGGTGCGAAAAGAGCGCTTCCTCGGCGCCAAGCACCTGTACAGTCCCCGCCGGCTTTCGAGCGAGCTCTTTCAATCCACCGGCGAGTGCGATGAGCCGAGCAGCCAGCACTGGGCCCGCGAGTGCGGAAAGGTTCGGCGCGACTTCAGGAGCTGTTCGTTCGATATGCGACCGAAACGAGGCTGCTTCGTTGTCGAGATCCCGAACCCGGCACGCGAGCGAGATGAGCTGTGTATCCTCACTCGTATCCTCTCTTTCACCTTCTTCGGCCAGTGCTCTCGCGTACGTGATTCCCGTCTCGGCGTCATCACGTCGGCTGCCGGCCCATTCGGCGACGCGCTCTGCGAGCTCGTTCGCGACGCGTTCGCAATCGTCCATCGCACGGACGGCGTGTTTTAATTGTTGGTCGTCCGCCCGTTCGCGCTCGTTTATTTCCCGTCGCGTTGCCTCGATGCTGAGGTCGTGGAGCCGATCGTAGTACTCGGGTTTCGAATCGACGTAGCCGGTGTCGACTGCGATCTGTGGCCAATCCGCCGGTCGGTCGGTTCCGCCACCGGTAATCGCAGCGATGGCCGCCTCGTGATCGTCGGGTTCCGTGCCGGCAAACCAACCGTCACGTGCGGCATCGGATTCGTCGGTCATTACCGTCCATACTTGATCCACTTGTATATGCGTTCCCGAACGATTGCCGTGATATGCTCGAACGACGGATTCGGGATCTAATCGAGATCTCCGCTAATCGACTGTCAGGGCTCGATAACGAGCTTTCCGAGGAAGCTATCGTTCATCACGTCTCGTTGGGCTTGGGCTGCCTCTTCGAGACCGTAGGTTCGTGCGACTTCGATAGAGAGCTTCTCAGTATCCATCAGATGGGCGACGCCCCGAAGCGGTACGCGAAGATCCGGTGCGTTGAACATGATCATGAATCGATATTCGACGTCTTTCGCGCGTGCACCGGCGACGTTCGAGAACGACGGGTTCGGGTTGTTCTCACCGATCCCGACGACTGTCGCATTCCTCGCGGCGACCTCCGCATCGAACTGGAGGTAATCATCGAGTCGGTGATCTAAAATCACGTCGACGCCACCGTTGGAGGATTCGAGAACCGCGTCTGTCAAATCGTCTCGACCGTAGTCGAAGACGGTCTCAGCGCCGAGCGCAGAAAGCGCCTCGTGATACGCCGGATCGGCCGTGGTAATCGTCTGGGCGCTGACGGCCGCCGCGATCTGAATCGCGGCGTGGCCGACACCACCGGACCCGCCGTGAACGAGGCAGTGCTCCGCCGGATCGAGGTTTGCATGGTGGATGAGCGATTGCCAAGCAGTACACGCAACGACTCCCGCACCGCCCGCTTCGAGCATCGATGCGTTCTCCGGGAGCTTCACGATGCGGTCGGTCGGAACTGCGGCGTACTCAGCGTATGCACCCTGGTACTCACCGTTTCCGATTCCAGTTCCGTAGACGCGGTCGCCGACCGCGAAACTTTCCACGTCGTCCCCGAGTTCGGCAACGGTCCCCGAGAAGTCAACGCCGGGCGTAAACGGTAGTTCGACCGGTACGTATGACCCGTCTCGGAAGTACGTATCGACGGGATTGACCCCTGCTGCCTCGATCTCAACCAATAATTCGCCACTGTTTGGCGCTGGACGTTCGATTTCTTCGACCTGTAATTCCTCCGGTCCGCCGTGCTCTGAGAGACTGATTGCTCGCATGCACCGGTAGACTCAACGATTGGTTATAAACGTGGGTAGTGCGCTCCTGCACCGTCTCGATCGATGGGCGGTTTGTTCAACACACCGGCTTCGGATTTACGCCCATCGATTCGAGACGATTCGTGTATTCGTCGTATGCCGCGTTGATCGCTCCATTCGCGGCGTTGTGAGCTAGCTCCCAGTCTCCGTCATTCTCACATTCGGCTTCGATTCGTTCACTCGCCCGCGCTAGCTGTGCATCGAGATCGTCACCCATCGCTCGGAACAACTGCGCCGTTTGTGGATCGGCGTTACCGACGAAAAATCCGGTCACCTGTGTCTTCGACTTTTCAGCGGCGAGCGTTCGACCGATGAATCCACCGAGCCGTTCGATCGTTCCATCGAGTTCGCGGAGATACGATTGAATTGCCGGGACCTCGCCCG
>SKKJ01000066.1 GCA_007121575.1 Natronomonas sp. | reverse complement strand
GGCGGCGCGCCGCAGGCGTGAATGACCTCATACGGCGTCAGCGTGATATCGCCGACGGTCATGTCGACGCCGTGTTCGTGTTCGCGAAACCGCATATCGAACCGCTGGTCGACGTCCCACAAGCCCGGGACCATCGCGTCCATCGCCTTTCGCGTTCGGGCCTCGATTCCGGGCGGGCCAACGATCGTGATCGGATCGGTCCGTTTCGAGGAGTGTTGCGCATCGAGGGTGAAGTACGTGAGTCCGCCGAAGTGATCGCCGTGGAGGTGCGAGATGAATATCGCATCGATCTCGTTCGGATCGACGCCGTATCGTTTCATCGCCGGCATCGCCGTCGCGCCACAGTCGATGAGAAAGGCACTCGAATCGGTTTCGACGTGTATGCAGGTCTGGAGTCGGCCGTCGGTTCCGAAGACGTCGCCGCTTCCCAGGAACGTGATCTCAGTGGGTGCCATCACCACATAGACGAGGGCAGTTCACAAAGCAGTAACTGCTCGACGAGAGAAGACACCAACACACTTTTCCAGTACGTTAACCAGTATCAAACAGATATCCGATGAACCTCGCAACGAACCTACGGGAGCTGGACGAACCGATCCGAATCGGGATGATCGGATCGGGAATTTTCGGCTCGCAGCTGATTCACACGATCGAAGCGACGTCCGGAATGGAGACGTCGGTCGTCGCCGAGATCGACGAAGAGAAGGCGACAGACACCCTGATTCGTGCGGGCGTCGCCGAATCGGCGATCGAGCTCGTCGACGACACGAGTGAGATAAACGCCACGTTCGGCACGGATCGGCGTGCGGTGACCCGAAACAGCGACGCCCTCATCGACGCCGACGTAGATATCGTCGTCGAGGCGACCGGAAACCCGAACGTCGCGGCGCTTCACGGATTCAAAACGCTGCTGTCCGGAACGCATCTGTTGAACGTGAGCATCGAAGCCGATACCGTGTGCGGACCGCTGTTAGCCGCGCTGGCCGAAAAGAACGATGTCGTCTACTCGCTCGCGGCGGGCGATCAGCCGGGAAAGATCGCGACGCTGGCAGAGTGGGCGGAGAGCACGGGATTCGAGATCGTCAGCGCCGGGATCGTGAAATCGGGCGATCCAGACCCGTACGGGACGCCCGATGACTCGATCGAACGACACGGCTATATCACGTCGTTCGGCAAGAACATCGACCCCGATCCGAGGATGTACAACACGTTCCTCGACGGGACGAAGTTAGCCGTCGAATCGGTGGCGGCGGCGAACGCGTTAGGATTTGGCATCGACACGACCGGCATGCATCACCCGACGGTCACGACCGACGAGATACCGGACACGCTCCGGGAGGAATCCAGCGGCGGCGTGCTCGGACGGGGTGGCGTGATCGATACGGTGACCGCTTCCGACCGCAACATGACCGTCTTCGTCGTGACGAAAACCGAAAGCGAGCAGCTACAGAAATACTACACGCAGCGTCCGAACGTCATCACGAGCGACGACGGGTCCCACCAGCTGTTTTACAGCCCGTATCATTTCGCTCCCGAAACGACCCGAACCATCGCGAGCGTGGTTCTCTCGAACGAACCGACGGGAACACCGATCGGACACCACGCAGACGTCGTCGCGGCGGCAAAGCGTGATCTCAAGCCGGGTGAAGAGATCGACGGAAGCGGCGGGTATACCATTTACGGCGTCGCCGAGGACGCGAGTCGAGCGAACGCCAAAGGGTACGTACCTTACGAACTGCTCGAAGGAGCCGAAGTACGCAACCCGATCGATCGAGACCAGATCATCACGGCCGACGATGTCTCGATCGATACGGACCAGCCGATGTATCACTTGCGCGAACTCCAAGAGCAGATGAACATTTGATTCGCCCGATAGGCTGAACACGAGGGTTATCGAGAGGGATGATGACTCTGAGGAGATATTCGGGAGAGTAGTAGCAAGGTTCACGTTGTAACTTATAAAATAGGGGATATGAGCATGTCAACGCCGGTCGTGGTCGAGGCCATCAGAACACCACAGGGAAAGAAAGGAGGTGTCTTAGCCGACGTCGCGAGCGAGGATTTAGCCGTCCCGCTGGTGAACGAAATCCTCGAACGAACGGAACTCGACGGGAGCCACGTCGACGACGTGATGTGGGGGTGCGCCCGTCCGGTCGAAAGCCAAGCGGGCAACATCGGTCGAGTTATCGCGTTGCTCTCAGAGCTCGGTGAGGAGGTTCCAGCGACGACGATCAATCGCCAGTGCGGCTCATCCGCGGAGGCGCTCATCAGCGCGAGCGACAGCATACGATCCGGATATCGCGACGTCGTCTTCGCGGGTGGGGTCGAAAATATGTCGAACGTGGAGATCCCATCTATTCGGCGATACAGCGGCATCGCGGAGCGATACGACGTCGACGACCTTCCGATGGGACAAACCGCAGAACGAGTCGCGAAGGAGTACGATATCCGGCGGGAGCGGCAAGACGCATATGCGGCGCGGAGCCAACAGCGCGCTCACGAGGCGAACCAAGCGGGGAAATTCGACGACGAGATACTCCCGATCGAGACGGAGCACGGAGTCGTCGATACCGATGAGGGGATCCGTCCGGGAACGACGAAAGAGAAGATCTCGAACCTTCCGCCGGCGTTTCGCGACGACGGAACGGTAACGGCCGCGAACGCCTCTCAGATAAGCGACGGCGCCGCGGCCGTACTGCTCACGTCGCTTGAGTTCGCGGAAGATCACGGGTTGAATATCTTAGCCGAAGTCGGGGGACACAACGTCGCCGGCGTCGATCCGCGGATAATGGGTGTCGGCCCGGTTCCGGCGGTTCGCGGCCTCTGGGAGCAAACTAGGCGAGACGCTGGAAGTTACGATCTCGTCGAGCTGAACGAAGCCTTCGCGAGCCAGACGCTGGCCTGCCAAGACGAACTCGGGTTCGACGACGACGTGTTCAACGTCAACGGTGGCGCGATCGCACTCGGACATCCGGTGGGCGCATCGGGAGCTCGCCTCCCGATTACGTTAATCCACGAACTTCGTCGGCGTGGTGGTGGGCTCGGGCTTTCGACGCTCTGTATCGGCTACGGACAGGGTATCGCCACCGAATTCCACGTTCGGTGATTCGACGATCGAAGTGCAGAGGACTACAGTTCGACGATTCCGGCACCGTCCTCGAACGAGATCGTCGTCTCGTACGGCTCGGATCGTTCGGCGATCCGCTCGATCACTCGCTTTGCGGTCGGTTCGTCCGCGTATCTCGGCCGGCCGTGTCTCGGCGGTTCCTCGTCGTAGCCCTGCTCGATCGGCAGGAGTTCGATCGATTCGACGCCGTCTTCGCCGAAGGTACAGATCGGCACGACGCTCTCCCAGTACTCCCGTTTCGTGAGAATCTTCTCGTGGACATCCGCGGGCGTCGCCTCGGGGCCGAGATCGAAGCGATCGTAGATCTCCGGCGGCAGCTTCGGGATCGCTTCGAACTGTGAGATGAAGTTCCCGAGACTGTAAAAGAGCGGCGCGCCATTGTAGATCTCGACGCCGCGGACGGTATGTGGCCCGTGTCCGACAAAGACATCGGCACCGGCATCGACACACTGTCTGGCGAATTCCGGAATGAACGGGGCGGTCGTCGGATCGTTGTAATGGCCGTTTTCGCCTTCGTGGGCGTGCAGGCTCACGACCACGCGATCGGCCTGTCTCCGTGCTCGCTCGATCTGTGCTAATAGCGCCTGTACGTCCCGTTCGTAAGGAACCTGATAGATATTCGGTTCCTCACCCGATTCGAACTCAAGCGAGTAGTCGTGACCCTCCGAAACGTGTAAAAAGTGGAATACATCGTCGTCGTTGGCGTAGGCTGCCGGAAGACCGCTGTCTTTGCGCTCGCGTTTCATCCGCTCGAGGCCGAGCGTTTCGCTGATCGCTTCGAGCGCATCGAGTTTCGATTCCGGAAGCACGTATCTGGTCCGCAGCCGAAGCGGAGCGAGGCCGGGACGGCCGCCGATTTCGGGCGCTCGTTCTCCGGCCTCAGTTCCCGGTGTAACGGTCGAACACGCCGAAATGAGCGCGACTCGACCCCCGGGCGTATCGACGTAGGTCGGCGCTCGAGCTTCGGCCAGGTTTCGGCCGAGTCCAGCATAAGACAGCTCTCGCTGCTCTAGCTCACGCATCGTCTGTAACATCCCGCCATGCGAGAAATCACCGGTGTGATTGCTCGCAGCAGCAAACAGCGAAAAGCCCGCGTTCGATAGCTCATCGAGTACCCACCCGGGGGCTCGGAGATACGTCCCGCTGAACCGGGCGACATCGTTCGAGGCGGGATAGCCATCGAAGTCGTGGATCATCATTTCGAGGTTGACGATTCCGGCATCCGCCTCCCGAACTCGATCGAGCACGGCAGCCGCCTCATCGTCGCTTTCTTCGATCTTTCGAGTGATCAACGCGTCGCCAGCGCAAGCCAGTTGAAACTGTTCTGAAGCCATGACAAAATCTCACAGGGGAATGGTCATTACGTTTTCCCCCGAAAATTCAACAAACCGAGAGAAGAAAAGCGGTTAGGAGCCGATAGGCAACCGGGTTCGCAGCCGGGCGACGGTCTCTTTCGACGGCGGGTTTCTCGCGATGTGAATCCCAGCGAGCACGATCAGTGCGAAGATGCGTGCACGGTGATCGGGGAAGATCATCGCGAAGACGCCGAGGACTAGATACGTCGCCCGGATCGCCATGTCACCCATTCGGTCGAACCGGGAATACCGTGGTGGGTAGTTGAGCGCGTAGACGATCGCGACCGCGGAAACGATCCCGATCGCACCGGAGATGAGGTACTCCGAGGTCACGGTTGCACTGATCGTCGCCGGATGGAAGGCGAACAGATACGGGATAACGAAAAGCGGCGCCCCGATACGGAGCGCCTCTTTCGCAGTGCTCCAGAATCCAACACCTGCGATCCCGGCCGCCACCGCCACACCGGTCGCGACCGGTGGCGTGATCGTCGCCAAGATCGCCGCATAGAACACGAAGTAGTGTGCGGCCAGTTCGGGCATTCCGAACTGGTTAACCAACGCCGGGGCAACGAGCAACGCGACGACCAAATACGCCGCGCTCGTCGGCATGCCGAGACCCAGCAGGATACAGATAACCATCGCGAGCAGCAATGCGAGAATGAAGATCCCGCCCGAGATGTCGAGCAAGAAGAGCGACAGTTTCCCGGGGACGCCGGTCACCATGAGGATATCGACGATTCCGTTGATCGTCGCGATGATGATCGCGATCGGTGCGAGACCGATCATTCCCTTATAGAACCCATCGACGGTCTGTGCCGCGACATCTCGAGCCGTCTCGACGGACGGGGATTGTATCATCGGGAAGCCGACACCGGTAATAATCATCGCGATACACGTATACAGCGCAGAAGTCATCACCGTGAACTGGAGATATCCGATGAAGTAGACCAAGATCGCGAACGGGATCAGGAACTTCGTCGTGTCGATGAGCAGTTGCGTTCTCGTTTTCGTTGAATCGAGCTGTGCCGCGATATCGACATCCACTTTCTGTGAACCGACATCGCGTTCGTATGCGTAATGGACCGCGACTGCCAACGAGACGTAAAACAAGATCGCCGGAAGAATACCGGCGAGCATCGCTTCGAGATACGGAATCGCGAGAATAGACGCCATGAGGAAGACGGCAGCCCCCATAATTGGTGGAACGATCTGTCCACCCGTCGAGGCGACGGATTCGATCCCCCCCGCAGTTTCGCCACGCATTCCGGCCTTTTTCATCAACGGGATCGTCAGCGATCCGGTGATACCGGTGTTCGCGGTGGCGCTTCCGTTCACCGAACCGATAATCATACTCGCGACGATCGCGGACTGCGCAACGCCGGATTTAAGATACCGCTCAGTCCGCATCGCTGCGCGAATGATCAGATCGAACGCGCCGTAGGCGCGGAGCAAACCGGCGTACAGCAAGAACAGCGCGATCCACGTTGCGACCAAGCGGTTCAGGCTTCCATAGACGCCCTCGATATCGGTGACGAGCGTCTGCATGATCCGCTCCCAGCCGAGCCCGGTGTGGCTGAAGACGCCGGGGAAATACGGGCCGAAGTATGCGTACGAGAGCGCGATAAGGATGACCATAAAGAACGGGATACCGAACTCACGGTACGTCAGATAAAAGACGACAATTAGGACGAGAGCTCCCATCGCGTAATCCATCGGATTCGCGAATCCGATCCGGATGGTGTATAGCTCGGTGAAGTTTCGATAAAAGTACGCAGTCGCGATGAGCGTGAGCGTAATAACACCCACCATAATCGAAATCGTGATTGCACCCTCACGCCGAGAATCAGATTCGCGATATTTTCGGTATCCGTCCAAGATTTCATTCAGCGAATAGGTGACGATGATTCCACCTAAAAAGAGCACACCGTACTGTGCATCGGGAATCGGCTGTCGGAACGCGAAATACATCACTCCAAGCCAAAACAGCACCGACAGCAACAGGGTTGGTAATCGAAGGAATTGTTTTAAATCCATTATTAAAATGTCAGATGGGGAAAGCCTTATTCAGGGACGTTCGTCGACGATTTCGCCGCGTTCGAGCGAATCGTCCCAAACACCTTGGTCTTCGAGGTAATCTGCGACTCCCGGATGGACCGGGTGATCTTCGATATAGCCATCAAGCATCTGCTCGAGGTCGTCATTGTAGTTCGGGAAGGCAGGCTGTGATTCTTGGACCATCTCCGTATCCTCGTGAACGACCCGTGTCAATTCATAAGCCACTTCGGGCTCGACGTGACGCCCGATATCGGTCGTAAACTGTTGGGTAAGCGTCGGCAGCGCATCGATTCCGATTCGGTCGAGTTCGAGCGATTGCTCGAAACCGTACGGTTCCATTTCGCTGAAGGACATATCATCGATCCCACGGAGTGCGTCTTTGTGTTCTTCGCCGAATTCGATCGCATGCAGATCAACGCGCGATTCGACCTGGGTGAGCCATCCGGGGAGGTTGATTCCGCCAGAACCGTACGCACCGATAACGTCCGCACGACCTTCTTCGAGGACACCAGGGATATCGCCTTCGGCCATGTTTACGAGTTCAACCTCGTCCCATAAGCCGAGTTCTTGGAGCATCGCCGTCGTTGCTTCTCGGGTACCGAAGCCCGGAGGGAGCGGCCAAACGACGGTCTCAGAATCGATGTCATCGATATGTTCGATACCGGACCCATCTCGAGCCAGCAACCACACGTCGATTACAAACATTATGAATCCCTGATACGCAAGGAGATCGAGCGATTCTTCATCAAACGGTGAACCATCGTTCTCTGCTGCGAGCCGAAGGTGTCTCGCAGAGCCAGTCATATCGAGTTGTCCTTCGGCGTATAGCCGCATACTTGCAGCGGTCCCTGCCGTTTCCTGTGCGGTGATATCTAACCAGTCACTTTCGGCGTCCAGTGCGCGCTGCATGCCCTGTGTGGCAGCGAACGTCGAGCTTCCGGAACCGGACGCACCCATCGTGAGGTCGACTTGCTGTTGTCCACCGTTGCCGTTGCCGTTACCATTGCCGTTTCCATTCCCATTGCCGTTGCCATTGCCGTTGCCGTTGCCGTTACCATTACCAGCACATCCTGCAGCACCGACTAAGCCGGCGGCCGCAAGCGCGCTAAGGAATTCTCTTCGTTGACGCATATCAAAGTGGTACTTCCTATCATACTTAGTCCTTACTATGGAATGGTTTCGAACCGGTAGCAAAAATGCTACCAAGAAATGGTAATAGGATCGGAATAGACAATCGAGTTTGTTTAAAGGTTAATAAATGGTTACATCCGGTATAGCCATGTATAAACATGGCAAGCTTCTTGTGAGCGACTGCGTATCCTGTATGTAATGTCGAGTCAAGAATTACCGCTCGAAGGCGTCACCGTCATCGAGTGCGCCGGTATCTTTGCGGGCCCGTGGACGGGCACTCTAATGGGTGATTTCGGTGCGGAGGTCATCAAGATCGAGCACCCGGAGTTCGGCGACCCGCTCCGTGACGGGCTTCACGACGAACAGTTGCAGATCAAGACGATGGCGCGGAACAAAAAGAGCGTCGCGATCGACCTGCACCACGAAGAGGGACAAGCGCTCGTTCACGAGTTGGTCGAAGACGCCGATATCTTTCTGGAGAACTTCCGGCCCGGGACGCTCGAAAAGTGGAATCTCGGATGGGAAACGCTTTCGGAAATTAACTCCGACCTCGTGATGGTCAAAACCACCGGCTTCGGCCAGTACGGTCCGTATAAAAACCGTCCGGGCTTCGGCACGCTCGCCGAATCCATGAGCGGCTTCGCGCATCTGACCGGTGAGGCCGACGGCCCGCCGACGCTGCCGCCGTTTCCGCTCGCGGACTCGTTTGCGGGGCTCTACTCGACGTTCGCCGCGATGTTCGCGCTGTACTGGCGCGACGTCAACGGCGGCACAGGCCAGTACATCGACACAAGCCTGTTAGAGCCGATCTTCGCCTCGCTCATGAACTACCATGTCATCGAATACGACCAGAAGAAGATCGTCCGACAGCGGCAGGGAAACACAGTGCCGAACTACTCGGTGCCGCGGAACGCGTATAAAACGGCCGACGACGAGTGGGTCGCTCTCTCCGCCTCATCACAGAGCATCGCCGAACGTGTCCTGCGAATCGTCGGCGGCGATGAGATGGCTGAAGATCCCCGCTTCCAGACGCATTCGGACCGCGTCGAACACATTGAGGAACTCGACGAGCGGATTCAAGCGTGGATGATCGAACACGATCGCGAGGAGATCATCGAGATCTTCGAAGAGAACAACGCGGCGATCGCCCCGATCTACGACATCGAAGACATCTACAAAGATCCACATCTCAAAGAGCGCGACGCGCTCATCACGGTCGAAGACCAAGATCTGGGCGACGTGAAGTTACACGGCGTCTTCCCGAAGATGTCGAAAACCCCCGGGCGAGTCGAGCACACGGGTCCACATCTCGGGCAGCACACGCTCGAAGTGCTGTCGGAGCGAACCAGCGTCTCTCCGGAGGAACTGGAATCGTTCTATGAGAACGGAATTGTCAATATAGAAGAGTAGGTTTCGTCATCGTACGTTGACTCCCTCGTGTCCTTTTAAACGGCACTGATATCCGGATCTGCCTCGTTGCTACGTCTATTCTATTTTGCATAACCATTTATTATGTCAACCGTTCACCTTCGGTCCATGGATCAGAACGATCGAAAGATCACGGGGTTTACCATGATCGGTCACTCGATGTTTCACACCTATGAGTTGGTGATTCCCATCTTCATCGTTATTTGGCTCGACGCTTTCTCAACGACGGCTGCGTTTCTCGGTGTCGTTGTGGGTTTGAGTTATGCGCTTACCGGTATCGGGGCGCTCCCAAGCGGAATTCTCGCCGATCGTTTCAGTTCGAAACGGCTCATTATCCTATGTTTGATCGGGATGGGAGCATCGTTCGCGATCGTCAGCGTTGCACCGAACCTCATCGTCTTGACGATCGCGTTATTGCTGTGGGGTGCGGCGGCGAGCATTTACCATCCGGTTGCCTTAGCGCTCATCAGCCGTGGGACGAAACAGCAGGGAACGGCGTTTGCGTATCACGGTGCGGCAGGAAACGTCGGCGTCGCCATCGGTCCGTTGCTCGCGGCGATTTTACTGGCCTTCTTTCACTGGCGTGTCGTCGCCACTGTTCTCGTCATTCCGGTCGTGATCGCGCTTTTGATCGTTTTCCGAATGGAGTTCAATGAGACCGCCGGCAGTGAGGCTCGTGGTGCACACGCGAGCGATGGAAGCGGTGAAATCAGAACACTCGCCGATTTCGTCGCGAACACGAAACTTCTGTTCGTCGGTGGATTTATTTTCGTGTTCATGATCGGCATCCTCTATGGACTCTACTATCGGGGTGCGATTACGTTCTTACCGGATCTGTTGGCCGACGTGCCGCTTTTCGCCCCCGTCGAGATCTCTGGGCGAACCTTCGAACCGAGCCAATACGTGTACGCTGGGTTGTTGTTGCTCGGTGGACTCGGACAGTACTCCGGTGGTAAACTCGCGGATTATATACAAGCCGAGTACGCGCTCATAATTACCTACTCGGTGCTGTTGGCGCTAGCGCTTGTGTTTATTCCGTCGCTGAGTGCCGGATTGATTCCGCTTTTGATCGTGGCTGGCTTGCTCGGCTTCACCGTGTTCGCTGCTGCGCCGATTAACCAAGTCGTTATCTCGAAGTACACCGGCGCGAACGTACGCGGGCTCTCGTTCGGCTACGTCTACGTCGGAACGCTCGGAATCGGTGCCTTGGGGGCGACGCTCGCCGGCATCATCCTCACCTACTCGACGGCGATGACGCTGTTCGTCGTCTTGGGTGGATTCGCGACCGGCGCGGTGTTACT
>SKKJ01000297.1 GCA_007121575.1 Natronomonas sp. | reverse complement strand
TCATCGAGGACTTTCCCGAGCTGGAGGACCCGGCCAACGGCAACCCGCTGATGGCCCGCACGTCGCTCATCGCGAACACGTCGAACATGCCCGTCGCAGCGCGTGAATCCTGTGTGTACACGGGAATCACGATCGCTGAATACTACCGTGACATGGGATACGACGTGGCGCTTATGGCCGACTCCACCTCGCGGTGGGCGGAGGCGATGCGCGAGATCTCCTCCCGACTCGAGGAGATGCCCGGCGAGGAGGGATACCCGGCGTATCTGGCAGCGCGACTCTCGCAGTTCTACGAGCGTGCCGGTAACTTCCAGAACCTCAACGGAACGGAGGGATCCATCTCGGCGATCGGTGCGGTTTCACCGCCCGGCGGTGACTTCTCCGAGCCGGTCACCCAGAACACACTTCGTATCGTGAAGTGCTTTTGGGCACTCGATGCGGACCTAGCCGAACGACGGCACTTCCCATCGATCAACTGGAACGAATCGTACTCGCTGTACACGGACCAACTCGATCCGTGGTGGCGCGAAAACGTCAATGAAGAATACCCCGAGGTACGTCAGTGGGCCGTCGATGTCCTCGATGAAGAGAGCGAACTCCAAGAGATCGTTCAACTCGTCGGGAAGGACGCCCTGCCGGACGACCAACAGCTCACGCTCGAGGTCGCCCGATACATCCGTGAGGGTTGGCTCCAGCAGAACGCGTTCCACGACGTGGACACGTACTGTGAGCCCGAGAAAACGTACCTCATGCTGACGGCGATTCAACACCTCAACGAGGAGGCGTTCAACGCGCTCGAAGCCGGTGTCCCCGTGGAGGAAATCGTCGATATCGACGCCGCCGCTCGGCTCAACCGGATGAACACGGCAGAGGACTACGAAGCGTTCATCGACGACGTAAAATCGGAGATCACCGATCAACTCCGGGAGCTCTACTGAACCATGCAAAAAGAATACAAGACCATTACGGAGATCAGCGGTCCGCTGGTGTTCGCCGAAATCGACGAACCGGTCGGCTACGACGAGATGGTCGAAATCGAGACGCCCGACGGGGAGACCCGCCGCGGACAGGTGCTCGAATCGACTTCGACGTTCGTCGCGATCCAGGTGTTCGAGGGAACGTCCGGTATCAACCGCGAGTCGTCGGTTCGATTCCTCGGCGAAACGCTGCAGATGCCGCTGACGGAGGAACTGCTCGGACGCGTCATGTCGGGATCGGGCGAACCGATCGACGGCGGCCCCGAAATCGAACCCGATGAAGAACGAGAGATCGTCGGTGCGGCGATCAACCCGACCGCACGTGAGTATCCGCGTGAGTTCATCCAGACCGGCGTTTCCGCCATCGACGGGATGAACACGCTGATCCGTGGCCAGAAACTGCCGATCTTCTCCGGATCCGGCCTGCCACACAACGATCTCGCACTGCAGATCGCACGACAGGCGTCCGTTCCTGAAGAGGAGGAAGCCAGCGACGAAGGATCCGAGTTCGCTGTCATCTTCGGCGCGATGGGTATCACCCAAGAAGAGGCGAACGAGTTCATGGACGACTTCGAACGCACCGGTGCACTGGAGCGCTCCGTCGTCTTCATGAACCTCGCGGATGACCCTGCAGTCGAGCGGACGGTCACTCCACGACTGGCGCTGACGACCGCCGAGTATCTCGCCTTCGATAAGGGATACCACGTGCTTGTCATTCTCACGGACATGACCAACTACTGTGAGGCGCTGCGAGAGATCGGTGCGGCCCGCGAAGAGGTTCCGGGACGGCGTGGCTATCCCGGATACATGTACACCGACCTCGCAACGCTGTATGAGCGTGCTGGCCGTATCGAAGGTCGAGACGGCTCTGTCACCCAGATCCCGATCCTCACGATGCCCGGCGACGACGATACCCACCCGATCCCCGACCTGACAGGCTACATCACCGAGGGACAGATCTACATCGATCGGAACCTCAACAGCCAGGGTATCGAACCGCCGATCAACGTGCTTCCAAGCCTCTCGAGGCTGATGGACGACGGTATCGGTGAAGGCTTTACCCGAGAAGATCACGCCGACGTTTCCGATCAGGCGTACGCCGCTTACGCGGAGGGTGAAGATCTCCGTGACCTCGTGAACATCGTCGGCCGCGAGGCGTTGTCGGAACGCGACAACAAATATCTCGACTTCGCCGACGCCTTCGAAGAAGAGTTCGTCCAGCAAGGGTTCGATACGAACCGAGAGATCGAAGAGACGCTCGATCTCGCCTGGTCGCTACTGAGCGAACTGCCGAAAGAGGAGCTCAACCGGATCGACGAGGAGTTCATCGAGACGTACTACGTCGAAGACGAGGCCGAAGCGGCCGTCGCGGCCGACGACTGATCTGGTCTCTTTCGCACATCCCGTTATTGCTGATATTTTTCGATAAGCTCGGCTTACGGAGCACAGTTGCTTGGGTCGGGAACTGCGGGAGAGTTCGTAACCATCACGTTGCAGGCCGATCGGTTCTCGTCAGAACACGACCATCACGATTTCCCGCTGGGTGATCCGTATCTCTACCTGTTCGATCCGGAAGGGACCCTCATCGCCGAGGATGACGACAGCGCCGGTGACTTCGGAGCGATGGTTCAGCATCTCCTCCCCATGGACGGCGAATACACTATTGTTGCGACCAGTTTCGGTTCTTGGGAATTCTTCCCGTACGAGCTAACGCTGGCCTGTGGGGACGAAGCCCCGCCACTT
>SKKJ01000190.1 GCA_007121575.1 Natronomonas sp. | reverse complement strand
CGGTTACGCCGCCGAGAAACGCCACAGGATAGTGGCGATACCCGCGGCGACGGAAGGAACGATCGCCAAGAGGAGAAACAGCGCCTGTTGCGTCGTGTACGCGAGGACGACACCGCTGAAGGCCGCCCCGAGCGCACCGATTCCGAAGACGCCGAGGAACATGTAACCGTACGAAAGTCCGCGGACATCGGATCCCGAGTAGTCGGCGACGACCGCCTGCAAGAGCGGTTGTTCACCGAAGAGCACGAAACCCAACAGCGCACTGACGAGCAAAAGCGCGGGCAACCCGCTGTTGGCCGCGGGGACGAACAGAACGCTGATCGTAGCCAACGCGAGAAAGGCTCCGATGACGGCTTTTTCCGGAGCCATCGCGTCGCTCAATCTGCCACCGACGTACTGACCGGCCATTCCGACGACCAACAGCCCGACGAAGACGTATCCGGACGGATCGACGCGCGCTCCGGCGATGGTCATCGGCGCGAGACTCTCATAGCTCGCCAGCATGTCCGGGAGGAACGTCAATACGCCCCGATAAAAGAACCCCTCGAGGATCAACATCGGGAACGCGATGAGAAATCCCCCGGCGAAGATCGCCCGGGTGTCGGCGAGCACGTCTCCGTGTGAGGGAAGCCCACCGGTCACGGTGGCCGGTTCGTCCTCGGATTCGGTCTTCTGTCCACCGTCCGCCGAAGCCTCCTCGGAAAGGGTTTCGACTGCAGCCAGCTCGTCAACGGAAACGTAGGCCGTATAGACCGCGGCGAAAAGCGCTGGCAACGCCATGAGCGCAGCGACGACGCGCCACTCGAAGACTATCAAAAGCGTTGCAGCCGACAGCGGTCCCAACGCGATCCCGACGTTACCCGCGATACCGTGATAGCCGAATCCGGTTCCGCGCTCGGTGATACCCGTGCTGATGAGGCGTAAGCCGGCCGGGTGGTAGATACTCGCTGCGAGACCCCACACCGCTAACGCGAGCGTTACTCCGATGAGACCGCCAACCAGTGCGAGCAGTACGAACGACGCGCCCATTCCGAGCAAGCAGAGGACGAGCAATCGCTTCGAGCCGTACGAATCGGTTGCGACGCCACTCGGAACCGAGCCGATTCCGTACAGGGCGTACCCGACCGCGACGGCGATGCCGAGCGTCGCCGAACCGAGCCCGAGTTCGGCGATCCAGACGGTGATAAAGATAGGGATAGCCAACTCGTACATGTGGACCATCCCGTGACCCAACATCGTGATCGAGAGGATCGATCGGTCGTTCCCGTTCATTCGAGCGAAGGTACTCTCTCCCTCGGAGGTCGTTGATATAAATACAGCGGTGAAAACGATTCCACAGAGAAGCTACCGGTTCACCGTAATCGATCGAAAGCTACTCGAACGCCCGAAGCACGCCCTGTCCATCGGTGTGACCGATGTCCGGAAGCGTGGCCCGTTCAGGATGTGGCATCAACACCGCGACATGGTCTTTTTCGCCGAGCACGCCCGCGATGTTGTCCTTCGAACCGTTGGGGTTGGCGTCGTCGGTAACGTTGCCGTCCTCGTCACAGTAGCGGAAGAGAACGCGCCCTTTCGCGCGGAGTTCCTCGAGTTTCTCATCGGCGATCTCGAAGCGACCTTCCCCGTGAGCGATCGGGATCTCGATGACATCGCCCGCTTCGAAGGCCGCGGTCCACGGTGTGTCGGCGTTCTCGATCCGAAGGTAGACCGGTTCACACTGGAACCGAGCGCTCCGGTTCGTCGTAAACGCGCCAGGGGTGAGTCCGCCTTCAGAACCGATTTGTGCGCCGTTGCAGACGCCGAGAACGGGCGTCCCGGATTCGGCGGCCGCGCGGATTTCATCGAAGATCGGTGTTCGGGCGGCCATCGCACCGGCGCGGAGATAATCACCGTAGGAGAACCCACCGGGGATGACGATTCCGGCCGGATCGTCTGGGAGCCCATCCTTGTGCCAGACGATCTCGGCGTCTATTCCGAGATGTTCGAGCGCTCTGACGGCGTCGCGGTCGCAGTTCGAGCCACCGAAGCGGACGACAGAAACGGTCACTGTGAACCCTCCGTGGATGAACAGAGCGTTTCTGTCGGAGAGAGTGAAACGGTCACTGTGAACCCTCCGTGAGTGAACAGAGCGTTTCTGTCGAAAGACGCAGCGCGAACATCTACGCCTCCGCGACCTCGACGTCGTAATCGTGGATCGTCGGGTTCGCCAACAGTCGGTCGGCCATCTCGCGCGCCCTGGTTTCTGCCGCATCAGCATCCGCCGCATCGAGATCGATTTCGAAGCGGTCGGCCGACCGGAGGTCTTCGAGTTCGAATCCGAGTCGCTCAAGCGCGCCTCGGGTGGTCTCGGCCTCGGGGTCGAGCACGCCCCGCTTGAGTCGGACGGTGACAGTCGCGGTGTAGGCGGTCATATTGATGGCTGCGTGTTCGTGCGTCAAAACGGTTGTGGGTTTCGCGTAGTATTCATATTCGTGTATAAAGACGTTGCCTTGTCACGCGATCGCGCAGCGTCGACCGACAACCACGGAACGTCGCCCTTTTGAAAGCGCACCCCTCAGACGATACTATGACCGCGGATACTGTGACGCGATGGAGGTGGCGACCGTGAGCCGAGAATACACCGAAATCACCGTCGTCGGTGAAGACGCTACCGGACTCATCGCGAGGGTCACAACGTTGCTTTTCGAACACGATATCAACATCGAGGACCTCGATCAGGCGGTTCGCGACCGTGTCTTCCGGATG
>SKKJ01000017.1 GCA_007121575.1 Natronomonas sp. | reverse complement strand
ACGCTGTTGCAATCGGTGCCCGTTTCCGGAGCGGTCATCGTGACGACGCCACAGCAAGTCGCTATCGATGACGCTCGAAAAGGACTTCGGATGTTCGGCGAACACGAGACACCAGTCTTAGGGATCGTTGAGAACATGTCCGGCTTCGTGTGCCCCGATTGTGGGGGTGAACACGATATCTTCGGCAGTGGCGGTGGAGAGTCGTTTGCCGAAGACGTTAACATGCCATTTCTCGGTCGGATTTCGCTCGATTCGACGGTTCGTGAAGGCGGAGATTCTGGTCAACCCGTCGTCAGACAACCTGAACATGAAACAGGGGAAGCGTTCCGCTCGTTCGCCAGAACAACCGCGAATATGCAGGGGATCGTGCGTCGCCGAATGGTTTCTGATCGACGTGCTACGCGGTAGTGTACTCAAACGTCAATACCTACCGAAACAACCGAACCAATACTACGTGACACTCTCACAGAGTCCCCGACGTTCCGTGCGGTTTAAGTACGGTGGTCGGGTATCGACGAGTGCAATAGATGTAGGGGGGCGTCCCCGAGTCCGAGAGGGCGAAGATACGCGTGCGAGTCGTGGTAGCCAAGCCTGGCCCAAGGCGCAGGGTTGCTAACTCTGTGGCGTAAGCCTCCGGGGTTCAAATCCCCGCCACGACGCTAATCGAAACCATACATGAGCACAGAAGAACCCACCGCGGACGAAGAAGACGAGGACATTCAGTACTTCGTCCGCATCGGACGGACCGACCTCGACGGAACGAAAAGCGTCGAGCGAGCGTTGACTGACATGAACGGTGTCGGTCGGCGCGTCGCTCGCATCATCGCCAACAAGGCAGACGTCGACCGACGTGCAGTACTCGGCGCACTCGACGAGGACAAAATTGACGAGATCGTCAGCCTCGTAGAGGGGTATGCCGATGAGGTTCCAGCGTGGCTTACGAACCACCAGCAGGACTTTTTCACCGGTGAGACGACCCACGAGATCGGTAACGATCTCGAGATGAGTCGCCGACAGGACATCAATCGGATGCAGATGATTGACTCCTACAAAGGTGTTCGCCATCAGCGCGGACAGAAGGTGCGCGGACAGCGAACCAAATCCACCGGTCGAACGGAAGGGACGATCGGTGTCAACATCGAGGCGATCAAAGAAGAACAGGCTGAGGAGGCCGAGGACGAATAATGGCGCTCGGAAACAACACCAAGTTCTACGAGACGCCGAATCACCCGTTCCAGGGCGAGCGAATCGCCGCGGAGGGCGATTTACTCTCTCGATACGGGCTCAAGAACAAAGAGGAACTGTGGCGTGCACAGTCTGAGCTCCGCGATTACCGTCGCGAGGCTCGACGGCTTATCGGTGACGCTCAAGGAGACACCGGATCCGCAGCCGACGCCGGAGAGGAGTTCCTCGCTCGATTGAGACGGATCGGCGTCCTCGATGACGGTGACGGTCTCGACGACGTCCTCTCGTTGGATGAGACCGATATCCTCGAACGACGGCTCCAGACGGTTGCGTACCGAAACGGGATCGGCAACACCCCGAAACAGGCGCGTCAGTTCATCGTCCACGGACACGTGACGGTTAACGGTGCTCGCGTGGGTGCTCCATCCGCGAAAGTCAACGTCGCCGACGAAGATCACATCGAGTTCGACGAAACGAGTCCGCTCGCCGACGAGCTCCACCCAGAACGTGCGGAGGGACAATAATTATGGCAGATGATACAACGTGGGGCATCGCACACGTGTATGCCTCGTTCAACAACACGATTATCACCGTAACGGATCTGACCGGCGCTGAGACGATCGTCAAATCGTCCGGTGGAACGGTCGTGAAACAGAACCGGGATGAAGCGTCCCCATACGCGGCGATGCAGATGGCAGAAGTCGTCGCTGAACAGGTACAGGACGCTGGCATTGACGGCGTTCACGTCCGCGTTCGCGGACCCGGTGGCAATCTGCAGACCAATCCCGGTCCTGGCGCACAAGCCACGATCCGAGCGCTCGCTCGAGCAGGACTCGAAATCGGTCGTATCGAGGACGTCACACCGATCCCGCACGACGGCACCCGTGCGCCGAAAAACGCAGGATTCTAACATGAGTGAGGAGTACGAGGTAACGTTCATCGACCGCGACGATCGGAGCGCCCGGTTCCTCGTCCGCGGTGTGACCCCTGCCTTCGCAAACGGCATTCGTCGGGCGATGATCGCTGACGTTCCGACGCTTTCGATCGAGACGCTCCGTGTCATCGAGAACTCGTCGGTGATGTTCGACGAGCAAATCGCGTTGCGGCTCGGGTTGGTTCCACTCACCACACCGGACGATTATGAACCGGATGAGACGGTCACGCTGGCGATCGATGTCGAAGGCCCGGGGACGGCGTACTCGGGCGATCTCGTCTCCAGTGACGAACAAGTTCAACCCGCTGAGACGAACGTCCCGATCATCGATCTCAAAGAGAATCAGCGGCTCGAACTCGAGGCGGATGCCAAACTCGGTTACGGAAAAGACCACGCGAAATTCCAAGGCGGTGTCGCCGTCGGATACCGCCATCTCCAGCGTGTCGAAGTCGTCGGCGAAAAGAGCGAGTTCGAATCCGATGGACCGGACATTCTGCGCGGCGTCATCGAGGACGATGGCGAACTCGTGGATACGGCTACGTTCAATAACGATCTCAGCGAACGATATCCCGGAAAGGAACTCGAGATCACGAACGTGCCGAACGCGTTCGTTTTCGATGTCGAGACTGACGGT
>SKKJ01000080.1 GCA_007121575.1 Natronomonas sp. | reverse complement strand
TCTGTGTTTGACGTGCTCAGGGATGGGTTCATCGAGATTCATGATCTCGACCCAGTAATCTAAGATTCCGGCCGCGTCCGTCGAATCGGGCCCGAGTTTCTCCCGATCTGCACGCGGAACCCCTTTCTCGATGACGATCGTGTCGGCACCTTCGCTGGCGGCTGCGTATCCGGCCGACGAACCGGCCGGACCCCCACCGACGATGGCGACATCTACGTGTTGCATACTCATCTCGGCAACCCGGGAGGGCTTAAAACGCTTGAACCGGCGTCGGCAAAACAGGGATCTGTAAAGTACGACTCGTTGTTCGGGCGATCAGTAGAGCTTAATACGACGGTGATTCTTCCCGGACGCCGTCGCGTTTGTTGACCAGGCGGGCGAAGACGAACAAGGCATCCGACAGTCGGTTGAGATACGCGACCGCAGCCGCGTTAACTGGTTCATCTGCCGCGAGAGTGGCCGCACGTCGCTCGGCACGGCGAGAAACCGAACGGGCGTGATGGAGCTTCGCACCGGATTCGCTACCACCGGGGAGAATGAAACTCCGCAACGGATCGAGTTCGTCATCGAACCCGTCCATCCACTCTTCGAGCGTTTCGACGTGAGCTTGCTCGATGTGGGGTGCGTCCGCATCGTCCGTGTCCGGGTTGGCGAAATCCGCTTGGATGATATGAAGGTGATTCTGGATCGTCTCGAGTTTCTCGTCGACGTCGTCGTATCCGGAGGGACGAATCGTTCCGATGATGCTGTTTACCTCGTCAACGGTTCCGTACGCTTCGATACGGGGGCTCGTCTTCGAAACACGAGACATATCTCGTAGATCGGTCATCCCCTCATCACCGCGGCCGGTATAGATTTTCATGCACCGTACGTTGTGGCCGTGACGGCTTAAGTTCGTGCGCTATCGCTCAGAATCGAGCAGATCGGTGTCAGTCGGTCGAATGAAAAAGTACGCAAAGACACCGAAGGCGATGCCGAGTCCAAGCCCCCAGCGAACCCCGAGTCTGAGATCGCCAATGAGGAATCCACCAAGCACCATACAGCCGAACGCGAGCGAAAAGAACGTTGCCGCCCTCGTAAAGTCGTCGTCGACAAGCCCGTTCATTACCGACGGTTCGGGCTCAATACCCTTTACCTAGGAGTTCGCGGGCGATGATGTTCTTTTGAATTTCGGTGGTTCCCTCGTAGATCTGGGTGATTTTCGCATCTCGATAGAGCCGTTCGACATCGAAGTCGTTGACATACCCGGCACCACCGTGGATCTGAACCGCCTCGTTCGCCACGTCAACGGCGACTCTAGATGCGTATTCTTTGGCCATCGACGCGAGTTTGGTATCCGGTGCGCCGCCGGCGTCGACCGCCCACGCGGATTTAAACGTCAAGTTGCGTGCGGCTTCGGTCTCGGTGTACATCTCCGCGAGTTTGTGTTGAATGGCTTGGAAATCGCCGATCGGTCGGCCGAACTGCTCTCGTTCTTGGGCGTATTCAAGCGCCCGTTCAGTCGCCCCTTTCGCGATACCGACACCCTGGGCTGCGACACCGGTTCGGGTGGCATCGAAGAAGTTCATCTGTTGAAGGAAACCTGCACCGGGCGTTCCGATGAGGTTCTCTTCGGGCACACGCACGTCATCGAGGAGGAGTTCGGCAGTGTCGGAAGCGCGAATTCCCATCTTCCCAGTGATCTTTTCGGATTCAAATCCGTCCCGGTCGGCCTCCACGACGATCTGTGAAAAGCCGTTGTACCGGCCTTCCGCGTCCGGGTCGGTTTTACAGAGGACGATGAAGAAATCGCCGACGGAGCCGTTCGTGATCCACATCTTTGTCCCGTTGATAACCCACTCGTCACCGTCTTTCTCTGCACGGGTGCTTACACTCGATACGTCCGAACCCGTATCCGGCTCGGATATCGCCGCACCAGAAACCGACTCGCCCATCGCGACCGGCTCTAAAAATCGCTCTTTCTGTTCTTCGGTGCCATATTCGATGATCGCTTCCGTTCCGAATCCTGCCGCGAGAATCGAGAGCGCGATACCCGGGTCTGCGGCGAATAGTTCCTCCGCAATGATTACGGAGTCAACGGCATCGTATCCAGCCCCACCGTACTCCATCGGGATCGTCGCACCACAAAGACCCATTTCGGCCGCCGAATCAACGATATCGTATGGGTACTTCTCTTCGACATCGTACTCGCGTGCGTTCGGTCGGACCTCGTTTTCGGCGAATCGCTGGACCTCATCCTGTAACTGCTTTTGCTCGTCGGTGAGACCGAAATCCATACCGATAAATCGGTGGCGACGCCACATAACACTTCCCATCAAAAAGAATGTAAATTCAAACAACGTTCAACAATTGAATTGTTTTATAAGATATAGTATATAATCAGAATATATTCATGCTGGGTAATTCAGGAACTACAGATCGTTTAAACGTATATTCACGTAGACGAGTTCTCGGAGGGAAACGTTGAAACGGATCCCGAAAGTGTATTAAAACGCTAACAATGGAAATTAACGACATCGAGACGATCGCGGTTCTTGGAGCCGGTAACATGGGTCACGGGATCGCGGAGGTCGCCGCGCTCGCCGGGTACAGCGTTAACCTTCGAGACATTAAAGAGGAGTTTGTCCAAAACGGGTACGAACAGATAGAATGGTCGCTCGAAAAACTCGCAGAGAAGGAGCGAATTACAGACGAGGCCGCCGAGGAAGCGCTCGATAAGGTGACGCCGTACGTCGATGTCGAGGCCGCAGTCGA
>SKKJ01000167.1 GCA_007121575.1 Natronomonas sp. | reverse complement strand
TCCGTACTATCTCGGATTCAACGGTGCGTGGGGAACGAATCTCGCGAATGCATATACGAGCGAAGCGAGTATCGTGTTCGCCTTCGGCGCGAGTTTGAACCCGTATACGACCGACGAAGGACACATATTCGGAGACGAAACGACTGTGATACACGTCGATACCGAACCGAAAAATCTCGAGCGGTACACCGACGTGACCCTCGGGATTCGAGGCGACGCACGGAGCACTGCCGAAGCGCTCAACGAGGAACTCGAACGGCAAGGGATCGACAGAGCGGGTGAGCTGTGGGATGCGGAACTCAAGGATGAAATTGCGAGAAGCTCGCCGATGAACGACCGAGTGTTCCCAGAACTGCCCGGAACGGTCGATCCCCGCGAGCTGGTTACGGCGCTGGATGTGCTCTTGCCGTCCGATAAGAAGGTCGTGACCGACGCCGGACACCTGACACGGTGGGTGATGGACGGGATTCACACGCCGCCGGAGGACTTCACGTTCACGCTGAATTTCGCCGCGATCGGACTCGGACTCCCGATGGGCATCGGGACGGCCGTAGCCGCCGAAAAGCCCTGCATCACCGTCTGTGGCGACGCCGGGTTCATGATGTCGATTCAAGAGATCGAGACGGCAGCGAGAAACGAGATACCCCTCACGGTCATCGTCTTGAACGACAGTTCGCTCAACTCCGAGTACCACAGCCTCGAAGCCAAGGGGGAGGTTCCAGACGTCGCGCTCGTCGACGCGCCCGATTTCGCCGATGTCGCCGAGTCGATGGGGGCGGACGGACACACGGTTCGAAGCATCGAGGAGTTACGGGCGCTTTCGGAGACACTCCGAACGCCGCCCGAGAGACCCGTCGTGATCGATTGTAAGGTGAATCATTTCGTTAAACACCGGAGCAAGATGTGAGCACAACCGGTGTTCGGCATCGAGACAGTGGGCACATGGAGGCAAGCGCGAGCCGGATCGACAGAAACCGTGGCGAGAGAAGAATCCACTTAAGTCACACCCTACCCGAACAACAGTGATGGCGAACCCGAACGCGAAGGGCGACCGCCGAGAACGCGAACTCGTAACGGCCCTCGATGAGGCAGGCTTTGCAGTCATGCGTGCGCCCGCCTCGGGCAGCGCGACCGAGCGTGAGCTTCCGGACGTGCTCGCCGGTGACGGAGAGACCTTCTACGCGATCGAAGTGAAATCGTCGGCGGGGAATCCGATCTATCTCTCCGGCGAGGAGATCGAAGCGCTCGTGTACTTCGCACAGAATTTCGGTGCAAAACCCCGCGTCGGGGTCCGTTTCGACCGAGAGGATTGGTACTTTTTCCACCCCGGTGAGTTATATCAGACCGACGGCGGAAACTACCGGGTTAAAAAAGAAACGGCGATCGCCGAGGGGACCGATTTCGCCGAGTTCACCGGCGATTCACAGAAAGTGACGCTCGATGAGATATCGGTGCAAGCGCAAAACGAGGACAAACGCGACGTGTTGGGCGCGGTCAAACGGGGCGATCTCTCCGTCGACGACGCGCTCGAAATGCTGTGAGCGTCTGAAACGCTCGGCGTTCGACGGAGAGACACGCCGCTTATACGTTATGACGCACAAACAACCGTATGCACTTCGAAGACCTTCCGACGACGCCCCGATCGGAGGAGTTGGTCGATAAGGCGTTCTCGCGAGCGGCGCGGGCGGGGCGAGCGAAATCCGGTATCGAGGCCCAAGAGTCGATGCTGCAGACTGCATCGAACATCCTCTCGGACAACCTCGGCAACGTCGTGACGTCGTGGCCCGACTTCGACCTCGTCGATCAGTTTTATTATGAGTTCGCCGACGCGACGCTCGCGGATACCGATGTCGGCGGCGTCGACCGCCTCAGACAGCACCTCTCGGAAGTGATGTGGGCGTCGCGACAGACCAGCGCGATCAGAGACGAATACCACGGCCGAATCAGGAACTCCGATCTCGAAACCGCACGAAAGCTCCGAAAACAGGCGTTCGCTCGTCTCGCGGACGTGACAGAACAGGTCGAGGAGGATCTGTTCGCGATCGGGGCCGCTCGCGACGCGCTGAAAACGTTGCCCGACATTCGAGCCGACGAACCCGCGATCGTCGTCGCCGGCTATCCGAACGTCGGAAAGTCGTCGTTCGTTAACCGAGTAACGAACGCGAAAAACGAGACGGCAGCGTATCCCTACACCACGACCCGGATCGATATCGGCCACATCGAACGGAACCGAATCAGGTATCAACTGGTCGATACGCCCGGATTGCTCGATCGGCCGGCCGAGGAACGCAACGCGATCGAGTCCCAAGCCGTCTCGGCGTTGACCCATCTCGCTGATGCAGTCATCGTCATGCTCGATGCCAGCGAGGAGTGTGGGTACCCGCTTGAGGATCAACTGGAGCTGTTGGCCGATATCGAGGCGACGTTCGAGGCTCCGATCCTCGTCGTCTGTAACAAATCCGATCGCTCGACCGATGTCGATGCCGACTATTATATGAGCGTCGAGACGGGCGATGGCGTCGAGGACGTGCTAGACGCTGCCGTCGAAGCCGTCGGATACGAGCCGGAGCTTCCGTTCGAAACGTAGCGTAGGATTGGCGACTTTCGATCGACTGTCAGTGACCCACGATTGAAGTCGTGCGCTTCCTCCTTGCATTTCTGTGAACTACGGCGACCCGGCCGTCGCGTTGTACGTAACGCTGACTTCGTATTCGACAGAAACGTCACCGGTATCGATCCTCGTTTCCGGCGGGGCAGCAGTCGCATCCTC
>SKKJ01000124.1 GCA_007121575.1 Natronomonas sp. | reverse complement strand
GTCAACGCCGGTTCGATGGACGAGCTCACAGGAGTGTTAGAAACGCTCTGGAACGATCGCGATCGCGCGGCGACGTTGGGATCGAACGGCCGACGCTATCTGCAGAAGCACTACGCGCTGGATGTTATCGCCTCGAAGTACGCGAACGTGTTTGCCGACGTGATCGGAGCCGAAGAGATGCCACGCAATGCGGTGGCGACACACCAATGATCGGCGGCAGATGACCACTTACCGCGGACGGTCTTTCAAAAACCGATTGTCACTCTGCCGGTAGATCAGTTCGGCGTCTTTCGGAATCTTCGCTTCGGCTTTCGGATGAAACAGCGACGCGATAACCGGGATCCGGTCGATATCGAGTAGTTGTGCGGTAGCCAGTCGGTGTCGACCGTTCTTGAGATGGATCGGTTCGCCACTTCGGCCGAGTCCGACGATGATTTCATCGCCCACGTAGATATCGCCGATCAGTTCGTTCGGTGGTACTCGATCCGTCCCCTCACGGAAACGATCGTCCGGATCGAACTGTTGTCGGTAGCCATCGGTGGCTATCGAATCGATGAGCTGTTCGATTTTTTCGCACCGTCGACGGGCGCGTTCTGGGTCGTCTTTGTACTTCGGATGCTCGTAGACCTGTGTTTCTTCCCACGGTACGCCTTCTTCGAGGTGCGCGCGGATCGACTGATAGAGATAATGGTTTTTCGTCGGGAGGGTCAGCCGGTCCCACGGCCCGTCGACGGCACCACAGATCGCCTCCGGTCCGGTCACCGGCACACCGCCCGGCGGGAACAGTTTCATCCGGTCGATCGTCGTGGGGTCGACGGATAACAGATATATCTCATCGGGTGTCCGCGACGCTCGCCACCGCATATACCGAAACATCGGTGACATCACTGTATTGATATCGATATACTGTGCTGTCTTTCTAAACAACAGTCCAATGCTTTCTCGCCCGTTCTGTAAAACACGCCGTTGAGACCACACGGTTACTCGACAATCCGCCGTTATCACATTAAGTATGGATCACCTTCTTCGGTGGAGTCGTCTGCGTATAAGCGGTAGTCGGTTACTTCGGTGAGTAGTCGGTGTATTGTTAATGGATCCTGAACCCAGCGTACGAATAACTCAAGACAGATGTTGAGAACGCTCGGCACACCTCAGATAGATCAACGCCAATGATATCGAACGTCAACCGTCTGCTCGGACGGTCTCGAAGGGCGATTAGCGAAACGCACCCTATCGTCGGTCGGACGATATCTGTCGCCGTCCGGTATTACGCGACGGCTCGGGTCAAAGAAGCGAGTCTGGTAAGCGCGATCCGGTACGACGCACCGATCGAACCCAAACGTATTTATCGGGTTGATCCGGATCGAATCGAGCGAACGGTTTCGTGGACGGAGATCTCCGCGGATCGAAAAGGTGACGAACACCCACGGTTTCGCCGGCCGAAGTACCTGCTTGCCGGTCGTGTCTTCGGTGGGGACTGGGATACCGTCGAAGAGCGGGTTACCGACTCGACAATCTGTCGATCGTTTCTGCGGCGCTTCGAGGAGGGAATATCGTGGGAGCAGACGCGGTTTTATGCGGAAACGCGTGCGGCGATCGATGCTGGCGAAGCGCCGTGGGGTTGTCGAACGGAATCCGATCTCAAACGGCGGTGTGCACAACTGGATACCATCTACGAACGGATCGCGACGGACGGGTACAAAACGCAAGACGAGTTGCACGAGCTGGGGGATCCGACGACCAGTCCACACCGAATCTATCGGAGGATCTGGAGCGAGATCGGCGTACACATCGGTCGAAACGGTGAGTTTATTTTCCAGGACGGGCGGAACCGACTCGCGATCGCTCGGTTGCTCGACCTCGAGTCAGTCCCTGTCGTCGTTCTCGTCCGACACGAGCGATGGCAGCGAAAGCGCGATCGAATCGCACGCGGCGAAATAAAGCGCGTGGACCTCCCGGCGCGGCTGCAGTCGCATCCGGATCTCGTTGATCTGTTCTGAGACGAACCGCGGTGAGAGATAAGAGAACGAGCCTCAGTCGGTGCTGGCTTCGACCGGCTGACCGTACGGTTCTGCATCGAGCCGCTGCAGTCGCCTTTCCGCTTCATCGCGATCTTCCGGATAGCCGATATCCATCCGCCAGCCGTCGAGTCCGATCGCGTCGATGGTTCGCCCCGACTGGATCAACAGATCGATCGCGTCGCTGATCTCGTACTCGCCGCGATCGCTCGGCTGGATTAATTTACAGGCGTGAAAGATCGCCGGCGTGAACGTGTAAAACCCGGTCATGACGAGGTTCGTCGGCGGGTTTTCGGGTTTCTCGATCACTTCGACGATTTCACCGTAGTTGTTCGTATCACAGACACCGTAGCGGGAGGCTTCATCCCACGGAACCTCTTCGACCAAGAACGCTGCATCGGCTCGGTCTTCGCGGTGTCGGCGAACCACGTCGTGGAGGTTCGCTTGAAAGACGTTGTCGCCGAGCATCAGCATGAAATCGTCGTCCACGTGCGGTTCCGTGGTCAAAAGAGCGTGCGCTAATCCCTGTTGTTCTTCTTGGACGGTGTACGTAATCGGTGTATCTCGGTACGAATCGCCGAAATGGTCCGTAATACAGTCTTTTTTATACCCGACGACGACGATGAGCTCGGAAGCGCCCAGTTCGATCAGCTGATCGAAGCAGTGTGCAACGAGCGGTTTCTCATCAACTTCTACCATCGCCTTCGGTTTGTCTGCGGTGAGCGGTCGGAGTCGGGTCCCCTTCCCCGCAGCGAGTAC
>SKKJ01000065.1 GCA_007121575.1 Natronomonas sp. | reverse complement strand
TCAACGTTGGTAACGAAGAATCGAACGGACCCGAATGGAGATACCGAAGGGGAGCGAATACGGCCCGCTTCGAACCGTTGCCGCGTTTTTGGTTCACAGCAACCTGTTTATTTCGACCGCCGCAACGGGTGTTGCGCTCTCGACGATCACTCTCGCAGGGCTCACGCCCGAGCTCCTTCCGCTTTTCATCGTGTTCGCGGCGACGTTGTTCGTATACAGCCTGAATCGACTCACGGACCTCGAAGAGGACATGCAAAACGTCCCGAGGCGGGCAACGTTCACGCACCGATACGGACGGTCGTTCTTCATTATCGGGGTCTTGTTGTATCTCGGTTCGATCGGCGGCGCGTTCGTTCTCGGGATCACCGGCGCGCCGTTTCTTCTCTTGCCGATCGTAGCCGCAGTCCTGTATTCGCTGTTTCGAGTCAAACAGTATCTCCTGATCAAAAACCTGATCGTCGGCGTCTCGTGGGGGCTAATCCCGCTCGGCGTCGGTTTCTATTACGGCGTGATACGTTCGCCGGAGATCCTCGTTTCGTTCGGCTTCTTTACGATCATGTTGACCGTCGCGGCTGCGGTGTTCGATATCAAAGACATCGAAGGCGACAAAACAGAAGATATTCGAACGATTCCGATCGTCTTCGGCACGCGAAAGACACGGATCGGGGCGGCCGCCGTCACCGTCATCGTTGGAGCCGTCATGTTCGGCTTCATCACCACGGGCGTCGTTCCACGGCAGTTTGCCGTCTTCTTCGGCTTTCTCGGTTACGTGCTCGCCTATATCCCGTTCGCAACGGAGGACCGAGGGTCGTTATTTTACGGGTTCGTGATCGATGGGGAGCACATCTTTCTCACGATACTCGTGCTCGTCATGGAACTGATGTGAGATATTGGCATCCACCCACGAGAACCGTCGTGGGCTTTCTCCTCGAACCTCTGTAATCCGCGACACAATTATTCCGGTCTCGGGATAATACTGCACACATGCGTGCTGCAGCATTCAGCGAACTGATCGGACCGGACGGCGTGCGTATTATCGAACAACCGACACCGGAACCGGGACCGAACGAAGCGATCGTCGATGTCGGAGCGTGTTCAATCAATCGTCACGACCTGTGGATCCTTGAGGGGGACTCCGCGATGGTGGACACCGATGCCCTCCCGTTTGTGAGCGGTCTCGATGTCGCCGGTGTCGTCGAAACCGTCGGTGGGGAGGTAGATACCGTTGCGCCGGGCGATCGGGTCGTTCTTTGCCCGAACGAAACGTGCGGTCGCTGTCGGTTCTGCCGGGACGGTCCGGAGAACCGCTGTGAAGAGTTTTCGATGTTTCACGGCGGGCTTGCCGAAACTGCCCGCGTCGACGCAAGTCGGCTTATCTCGCTTCCAGACGCGGTCGACACAACGACCGCAGCCGCGTTGCCGACCGCGTACTTGACAGCCCAGCACATGCTCCGGCAAGCCGAAGTCGGTGCGGGCGATCTCGTATTCATCCCCGGTGTGACCGGTGGTGTGGGTGTGGCGAGCGTTCAGTTAGCCGATCTGGTAGGAGCTCGGACGGTCGGCACCTCGAGCTCCGGAGAGAAACTCGATCAGCTCCAAGCGTTAGGGCTCGATCACGCCGTCGAAGCGACGGATCCGGACGAGATCAAGAGCGCGGTCGAAGCGATCGGCACGCCGGATGTCGTGATAAATCATCTGGGCGGCGATTACACTGGCGTCGGGCTCGAACTGCTCCGACGCGGTGGACGGATGGCGGTCTGTGGACGGACCGCCGACAGTCACAGCGAGATCGATATTCCGGATCTGTTTTTGGGGCACAAACGGGTGATCGGCAGCACGATGGGGACCCAACCGGAGTTACAGCGACTGGTCGATCTCGTCGCGACCGGCGATCTGTCACCCGAGATCGAAGCGACGTATTCCCTCGAAGAGACCGGTGCGGCCTTCGCTGCGATGCAGGACCGAACCGCTGTCGGGAAACTGATCGTCGAACCGTGAGCGGGCCGATGTGAAGCGATCAAACAAACCGGACGAGCGAGAAGAGCCCAAACTATATACAGCGATCCACCATCGGTGGACACGATGCTCGTCATTCACGCAGCCTTTCCGATTAAGACGAAAAAGCGATCGACGGCGATCGAGCTGAGTCAAACGCTCGCGGAGCAGTCTCGAAACGAGGACGGCGTCATCGAATACCGAATCGCGGCCGACGTCGAAGACGAGGGGACGATCCGATTTTTCGAACGCTACGAGGACGAAGAAGCGTTCGGCGCACACGCGCGGACGGACCACTTCAAAGCATTCGCCGCAGAACTGCCGGCGCTGTTGGACGGCGAGCCGACAGTTACCCGGTTCGACGTGTCGGACGTTTCAGCGGTCGAATTTTAGCAACCCGATCGATCACGAAGTATAAAACCTCTGGCGAAACGCGCACCTCCCACACAGCCGCATGCGGAATATAATCCTCGAGAGCGAGAGATATAATGATGGCAAACGCAGCAGTCGTGATACTCGCGGGGACGGACGGGCACGAAAACCTCGGTCGCGTCGTAAACGGCCTCGAAGCCGCCAAAGAGTTCGTCGAGAACGCCGGCGACGAGATCGAAGTCATATTCGACGGAGCCGGGACACAGTGGATTCCGGAGTTGGAAGACGAAGACAGCGACTATCACGAGCTCTATCGAGCGGTTCGTGGCGAGACAGCGGTGTGTGATTACTGTGCGGGGGCGTTCGGTGTGAGCGACGCCGTCGACGATGCGGGTGTCGTCCGCCTCGACGAACACGAC
>SKKJ01000273.1 GCA_007121575.1 Natronomonas sp. | reverse complement strand
TGCGTCGTAGGTTGTTACGATCTGTACGTCGTTGCTGGGAAAACACGGGCTCTTCGATGGATTTCGCTTCGCCTTCCGACCGACTACTCGCTCGAAGTACTCACGGCTGTAACGTTTTCGCGGTGGTTCATCGCGATACCGATGCCAACGACGGTTCCGTATACCGCGATGACGAGCCAGCCGTAACCGACGACTGCGAGACCGGTCGCACTCATCCCACCGAGGACCCATCCGAACGAGACGGCCGCCCACGCCGCAAGCGCGCTCATATACAACTCGAACGGTCGCCCCGTGAGCGGGCTTTCTTCGAACGCTTCGAGTTGAGCTTTCGCCACGTCGATCTCGAGTGCTTCCCTTTTGTTCGTCGTGATGCCGATCGCCACGACGGTTCCGACGGCGGCGACCGCAAACCACGCGTATCCGATGAGTGGCATCGCCAGATCGATCACACCGAGCGCCCACAGCGCGGTGAACCCGGCAGCCGCGACGGCGATGACGGCGTATCCCTGACAACAGTACGCAAGTATGTTTTTCATGTACGTACCACTTATGACTCGTCTACGATAAACTTACTCACAAGCCGAGTTCGTCCGAATATTTATATGGAAGTTCTCGACAGGACCTCTCAATCCAACCGAGCGAGTACACGCCCGATGACTCGTCTGCGCTCACGCAGTCGTTTGATTAGTTCGATCCCTTCGGATAACACGGGAAATCGCGTCCCGGTATCTTGGTATAGATATCCTTGGAGGAAGGCCGAATCGGTGCTACGTTCCCATCGTGCTGTCGTGTGAATATCGTGCTGTCGATCCGTTAAGATCTCTTCGAGCCGTTCTTCGTCCTGTCTCGATTGCCAATATAATGAAATGAGCGTGCCGTATGACTCCTTGGCGAGTTCGAGTTCCTTTCGGCCGTCGGACGGGTGCTTCGAACTTCGAAGTCGTCGCCGGGACTTTAACAAAGAGCGCTGTTCGTTCTCGATGGCCTCGAGCAGCGCTTCACGTTGCGCTGCAGCGGCGTTGGCCTGATTGATCAGATGTCTCTTCAGCTGCGGCGTAAACTGCTGGCCTTCGAGAACCGCCGCCGCAACTTCGTCGCCGAACTCCGCGTTCATATGTTCCTGTATGCTCTCGCCGTATTCTTCGTCGTATCCCGGGACCGCCATGACCGTCTCCTTATATTTCTCTCTGATCTTTTGTAACTGGTCGTGATCGCATGACGCGTATGCGAGCGTCGCCGTCGGTGCATCGAACGATTGCTGCGTGGCCGTGTTCATTCGTTGAACCGAGCATGCAAACGCTGAATATGCGTCGCGTTCAGCTTCCAGCGCTGTCTGTTCGTCTTCGACTTCAACGAGTGCTCGCTGAACGTATCCTCCGACACAGAGTAGCCCTGCGATACACTCTTTTGCAGAGCGCACCGGAAACGGTTGAATGAGGGCCATCCCATAAAAACCCAACAGCGGTTTTATTACCCACGCGGGGAGCAATTTCGGCATGATACCGCTCAATAGTAGCAGACAGAGCACGGTCACCGTAACGCGTGGGCCGTGTCGACGAAGCGGATGATAAATTCTCATTGTCGTATATTTTAGTGGTAGCTAATAACACTATTGGGATAATAACATTACCGAATGGATTAATAATATATTTAGAGTGTGCGGACCGATCACGAGCCTCTCTTCGGTAGATCCGACGGTATACAATCCCTGAATCTCACCGTGACTGTGTTGAGATTCCCCGGGCGCTCAAAACGGGAACAGCGATCCGGCGTTCGGATCGCGCTCTAACAGTTCGATCTCGTGGCCTTCGAAGTCCTCGACGAACGCGTACATATTGTCGCACGCTTCCGGATCGCGCTGTTCGGGGACCTCCCGAAGCACTAACTGTTCCCAATCGTCCTGAAGATCGTCGACACGGACGCAGAGGTGCCCCCAGCCGTCACCATCGGTGTAGCTCCGCCCGTCGTAGTTGTAAGTCAACTCGAGGCTCATGGCCTCTTCGGGCGCGCCTTTCGGATCGAGAATGAAGTTCGCGAACGTATCTGCCTCCCACCGGCGTGTGTCGACGTAGTCGAACTTCCGCACCCAGTAACCGATCGCCTCGTCGGCGTTCTCGACTCTGTACATCGTGTGATCGAGGCTCCACAGCGAACCGTGATCCCGTTTGACGAGTTCGATCTCGTGTCCATCGGGATCTTTGACGAACGCGTAGCGACCACCGCACGATTCCGGATCACGGTAATCCTCGACGCCGTTGTCCATCAGTCCTTGATATGCGGCTTCCAGATCGCGGACGCGGACGGCGATGTGTCCCCACGAGTCGCCGATCTCGACTTCGTCTTGCCCTTCGTTACTCGTCAGCTCCAACATCGCTTCCGCCTCGCCTATGTCTTCGGGACCGAGATAAGCGATCGTGAACCCGTCGCCGTCGTATCGATCCTTCTCTTCGTACTCGAAGTTCGTTTCGTACCAATCGATCGACGTTTCGAGATCGCTGACACGAATCATCGTGTGATCGAGAATTCCGGTCATACTTGGTCCCTATCGATGCGGTCTCACAAAAACGTAGTGACGCGATTCGGCTCGAAGCTATTTCGTCCATAGCCCGCGTGTTCGACCGATCTGGGTCTCTCGGCGGTACGTTTGTCCCGACTGGCGGTAACGTATATACTCGTGCGGCGTTGAATCCGATGTAGTGAGTACTGTATGGGGGAGTTGAGGACGTTACGTACGGGGCGACGGTCGTTGGGACGCTCAGTCCGGATCGTCCGGTGAGAAAGCGCATTTTGGC
>SKKJ01000352.1 GCA_007121575.1 Natronomonas sp. | reverse complement strand
CTGTGCGTACCGCAACACATGAGTACGGTACCCGAGCGGAGCGAGGTTGACGAGATATACACGTGGGGTCTGACGGACCTGTTCGCCGACGACGAAGCGTGGGAATCTGCATACCGAGAGACGAAAGGACGTGTCGATGAGCTCTCGGCGTACGAAGGTCGAGTGACCGAGAGCGCCGAAACATTGCAAGAAGTGATAGAGCTGCGTGAGTCGATCATGCGATCAGTTTCGAACGTCGCCGCTTACGCTCGAATGCGCAAGGACGAAGACACGACGAATCAGACGTACCAAGCGCTCACCGCGCGAGCACACTCGCTCGCAGCGACCGCATCGAGCGCGGCGAGTTACATCGAACCCGAGCTGCAGACACTCGATCGCGAAACGATCGACGGGTACGTCGACGAAAACCCAGAGCTCGAACCGTACGAACACTACTTCGATGAGGTTCTGCGGATGAAACCGCACACCCGTTCTGCGGAGATAGAAGCGCTGTTGGCCGATTTAAGCGAAGTAACCGGTGCGGCGGGAGACGTCTACAACATGCTGACGAACGCCGATATGGAGTTTCCGGCGGTCGAGGATCCGGGCGAGAACTCACAACGGATCACGCTTTCGAACTTCGTGAAACTACAGAAACATCCGAACCGGACGTTCCGCCAGCGGGTGTACGAAGCGTTCTACGACGAATGGGAAGCCCACCGAAACAGCATCGGTGCCGCGTATAAAAACAGCGTCAAAGCGGACGAAAAGCTCGCGGCGGCGAGACGCTACGACTCCGCACGGGAAGCGAGTCTCGACGGACCGAATATTCCGGTGTCGGTGTACGACACGCTGGTGGAAACCGTCGAAGCGAACCTCGGTGTCCTTCACCGACACGCCGAACTCAAACGGGATGCGCTCGGCGTCGACGAACTCCGAATGTGGGATCTGTACTCACCGCTCGCGGGCGGTGAAAGCCCAGAAATCGAATACGACCAGGCAAAGCAGTACGTCATCGATGCCGTCGAGCCACTCGGAGAAGCGTATCAAGCGCGAATGAAAGACGGGCTCGATTCGCGGTGGGTCGACGTCTACGAGACGGCGAACAAACAGTCTGGCGCATACAGCGGCGGGACCTACGACAGCCAGCCATATATCCTGATGAATTATCAGGACGACATCACCTCGATGTACACGTTGGCGCACGAACTCGGTCACTCGATGCACTCGGAGCTGACGAGCGAAACACAGCCATACGTGTATTCGGGCTACGAAATCTTCGTCGCGGAGGTCGCATCGACGGTGAACGAAGCCCTGTTGACCAACCATCTTTTGGAGGTCATCGACGACGAACGGTTCCGTCGACACGTTCTGGACGAATACCTCGAACGGTTCCGCTCGACGCTGTTCCGACAGACGATGTTCGCTTCGTTCGAACACCGGGCTCACGAACTCGAGAACGACGGCGAAGCGTTGACGCCGGATCGGCTCGATGAGCTCTACGGGAATCTGAAATCGATGTATTACGAGCCGGCCGATGTCGACGGTCGGATCGACCGTGAATGGATGCGAATCCCGCATTTTTATCGAGCGTATTATGTGTATCAGTACGCGACCGGGATCAGTGCGGCAAACGCGATCGTCGATCGGATCGAACGAGATGGGGAACCTGCGGCTGCCGATTATCGCGAATTCCTTCGTTCTGGTTCGAGTGCGTATCCGCTCGAATTGCTCGAAACGGCGGGGATCGACATGTCGACGCCCGAGCCGATCGAGGCAACGATCGAGACATACGACGAGATGCTCGCCGAGTTCGAATCGCTCCTCTAACGCGAGAGAGCACGCAAGCGTAACCCACACCCAAAGGTCCTTTTAATCTCGGACACGTACCGGCCGATAATGGCGCATAGCCCCTCGCTCCCAGACCGGCCGACGCTTAATCTCGATCCGGATATGTCGATCGAGGAGCGGCTGGCCGCAATTCGAGAACACTATCTCGACGTTTCACAGGTCCACAACGAGCTATCAACCCAACTCGAAACGACGCGTAACCGCCAATCGGAGCTCCGTGAGCAAGTCATGGAGCTTCAAAAAGAAAACGAGGCGTTGAAGACGTCCTCGCTGTATCTGGCGACGGTCGAAGAACTGACACAGGATCAGGTACTTCTCAAACAACACGGAAACAACCAAGAGGTACTGACCGACGTGTCACCACGGCTGTACGATCGCCTCGAAGCCGGCGATCGGGTGGCGATCAACGATTCGTTCGCCATCCAGACGATCCTCGATGCCGAAACCGATTCGCGGGCGCAAGCGATGGAGATCTCCACGAAGCCGGCGGTCACCTACGATGACATCGGTGGCCTCGAAAGCCAGGTTCAAGAGGTCCGTGAAGCGGTCGAAGATCCACTGACGAACCCCGAGAAGTTCAAAAAGGTCGGGATCGAGCCACCCACTGGGGTGTTGCTCTATGGCCCACCCGGTACGGGGAAAACGATGTTGGCGAAAGCGGTTGCCAACAAAACCGACGCGACCTTTATCAAGATGGCCGGCTCCGAACTCGTCCAGAAGTTCATCGGGGAGGGGGCACGTCTGGTTCGTGATCTCTTCGAGATGGCCGCCGAGAGAGAACCGGCGATCATCTTCATCGACGAGATCGACGCGATCGCATCGAAACGGACCGAGTCGAAGACCTCCGGCGATGCCGAGGTCCAACGGACGATGATGCAGCTGCTTTCGGAGATGGACGGATTCGAGCGCCGCGGAGACATTTCGATCATCGCCGCGACCAACCGATTCGATATGCTCGATCGGGCGATTTT
>SKKJ01000142.1 GCA_007121575.1 Natronomonas sp. | reverse complement strand
GAGCACCGCAGTACGAGCTGTACGACGATCTGCTCCGGTACGACCTCAAGCAGGCGATCAATTCGATAGAATACAGCAATCTCACGATTCGGCGGCCGGACCTCGCGACGATGAGCGACTTAGAGCGCTACGAATCGCACAACATGGCGATGTTCGCATACGCCGACATCCACCTGATGCATTCGTCAGTCGATATGCAAGCGGACCTCTCGACGCTACGGAAAGCCATCTGGACTGCACAACTGATGTCTCGAATCGGGAACTGGGTGAGCACGTGGGAACGGGAGATCCGGGAAGGCGACTACTGCTCGGGGCCGGTGCTGTACGCGCTCGAAAGCGGAATCATTTCCCGATCGGAGCTTCGAAGCCCGAACGTCGATTCCGACAGCATCGACTCGATGGTCGATCGAATCAAGCAACACGGCGTTGAAAAGCGGTTTCTCACTCGCTGGGAGCAACACCATCGCGAACTCAAAGCGTATAACGAAGAACTAACCGTCGATCTCGGCGCATTCATCGACGGGACCGAGGAAGTGCTCCGATATCATTTAGCGTCAACAGGCCTCAAGTGATCGAAACGTCGCTAAACTCGAAGCGAAGGCCTCCGGTCTCGCTTTCGCGGACGTCGATCGACCATCCGTGCGTTTCAGCGACGTTTTTGACGATCGACAGCCCCAGTCCGGTCCCGGCCTCGCTCGTCGTATACCCGGCGGTGAAGATCTCGCCAAATTCGGATTCTTCGATTCCGGAGCCATCGTCCGAAACGTAGAACCCCCTCAGCTCGTCAAGCGGGCCGATTCGAACCGTATTCGCATCACCGTGATTGACCGCATTCAAAAAGAGGTTTTCGAGAAGACTCTGCAGTTGGCTTTCGTCAGCAGTGACGGTCAGTTCGGATTCGACCGAAAGCGTACCGTCCGAGCCGATCGTGTTTCGCCAACAAGCGTCGGCAACCGCTTCGAGATCGACCGATGTCTGATGGGTCGACGGTTTGCCGCCCTCTGCGATCGTCGCGATCTTATCGATCATCTCCTCTAACCGACCGATCGCGTCAGTGGTCGCATTGCCGTGTTCGTTCTTCGTGTTCTCGCTCATCAACGTGATGTGGCCGCTGAGAATCGACAGCTGGTTTCGCATATCGTGTGAAATGAAACTGGCGACGTTTTGCAGTCGATCTGTCTCGTTTCTGAGTTCCTGCTCACGCGTTTTCCGTTCGGTGATATCGCGGACGTTGACCATCACGCCGTTGATCACCGGATCGTCGAAGAGATTTCGTCCACGAACTTCGATCCACCGCCACGAGCCGTCTTTGTGTTGCGACCGAAACTCGACGGTGACTTCGCTTTCGGGATCGCTGATTACCTCGCTCAGCGCTTCGACTGCGTGGTCGATATCGTCCGGGTGTGTGTACTCGAACGAACCGGATCCGATGACTTCCTCAGGTGTATATCCCAACACGCGTTCGATAGCGGGTGAAATATACGAGACTTTCCCCATCTCGTTGACGACCATCACGTAATCAGAGGAGTGTTTGAGGATCGTCTGGTACCATCGTCTCGTCTCTTCGATCTGTTTTTCCGCACGCCGTTGTGAAACCGCGTTTTTGACCCGGTTTGCGAGCACCGTATACTGATCCGGACTGGTTCCTTTCTGAAGATAATCCGTCACACCAGCCGAAATCGCCTCGCTGGCGATCTCTTCGCTCCCTCGGCCGGTAAATAGGATAAACGGGAGACCCGGACACAACTCCCGGACGGCTTTGAGGAATTCGATCCCGTTCTTTTCGGGCATGTTATAATCGCTGATGATACAATCGAAATCCTCTTCGCCCAGTCGAGAGAGGGCGCTGTCAGGCCTCGTCTCGAACGTGATTTCGGCGTCATCCAGTTCCGATCTGAGATACTCGGCGGTTAGTTCAGCAAAAGACGGTTCGTCCTCCACGTGGAGCACTCGAATCGTCTCCGACGAGCTATGCTGCATTGAGAGCACATTGGACACACATAGTTATAAGATGTTTGCTAATGTTGACAAATAGTATTACACGAGAGGTTACATGCGAGAAAGATTCCCGTAATGTGCTCAAAACAGGATCAATGCCCGATTGACCGTCAAGTCAGCGTACGAGACAGTTATAAGAAAGTTCCGAGACCCGCGAACAAGAAATACGTCCCGATATAGCTGAGAGAGATCGCGAGCGCGAACCCGACACCCGCGAGAACGGGCCGCTTTAATCGAGCGAATTCGTATAGCGTCGAGAACATCACTCCTTCCGCGACGACGATGTACAACGGTACGTGATCGACCATCAAGAGCGGCGCATCGACGTACATCCAGATTCCGGCGTGATACGCCCCGTACTCGTAAAAGCCGATGAGCGTCATCGCGAGGACTGCAGGTCCGATAGCCGCGGCTTTTCGGCCGTACACCTGTGCGAGCCGAATCCCGACGTAGCCGAGATGCGTCGTCACGATCGCCCACGCCAGCGGCATATATAACGGGGAACTCACGAGCATCGGCAGCGAGGTTGGATACACCAACGTGCCGGTGAACGCCACGAGGAAGTGATCGACGCCGAGTTCGAGGATCCCGGCGATCGTGCCGATGATAAAAACGTTTCTGACGAGCGTCGAGCGGAACGCGATGAGCGCGCCGATGACGTATAAAAACCCGTTATAAAAGTACGTCACCCAAAGCGGCGTCGAGAACAATACGACGTGTAAAAAGACGATGAGGTTTACGATCCACCATCCGATCATCCAACGGTCGGTACGAGTCAGTTTTGATGCAATGTTGTTTTGAGTCATGG
>SKKJ01000025.1 GCA_007121575.1 Natronomonas sp. | reverse complement strand
TGCGACCACGCTGCTCGCGCGGACGTACGATAACGTCGGGACCGCCGTCGGGGTGCACAACTCGGGGGCGACGGTTGCGGGACTGCTCACGCCGATCGCCGTCGTCTGGATCGCGGTCAGGTTCGGATGGCGAGTGGCGATCGCGGTGGTCGCGTTCGTCGGGGTTCCGGTAGCGGTTCTCTTCGCGCTAAAGGTCCGTCCGACGAAGCCGCGAATGCCCGAGACCCCGATCGGTGATCGGTTCCAGTTCGCCGCGGCGCGCGAGCTCATCACTCGCCCCTCAATCGCTTTCACGCTGAGTATCGCGATCGCCGGGGAGTTCGCATGGCAGGGGACGGCGTCGTTTTTACCGACGTTTCTCATCGAGCACCACGGTGCGTCAGCCACGTTCGCGGGGGCGCTTTTTTCGGTGTACTTCATCGTGCAAGGTATCGCACAGATCGGTGTCGGTGCCGTCTCCGATCGGGTCGGTCGCGATTGGACGCTTGCGGGCTGTATGCTGGCCGGTGTGTTCGGATTCGGAACGCTCGTCGCGATACCGGGGACGGTTCCGATCATCGTCGGCATCACGCTCGTCGGCGTCGCGATGAGTTTTGGGCCGGCCCTTATGCCGAGGATCTTACGCGAATTCACCGAGGAGGAGAAAAACACGGGTTTCGGCCTCGTTCGAACGGTGTATATGATCGTCGCCTCGCTGGGCTCCGTCGTCGTCGGGTTGTTCGCGGACCTGTTCGGTTGGGCGGTCTCGTTCGGATTTCTCGCGGGGACGCTCTGTGTGATCTTCTCGATGCTTGCGATCAATCGGGCGTTCAAGCTCGGGTATTAGATTCGATCCACGTGAGAATCGCCGAGAGTATCAGGAGCCGATTTAAGGGGTATCCGCCGGACATTCGTGTATGAACACCCGACGGGCATTACTGGTTGATGCGTTTACGACCGAACCGCTTTCCGGCAACGCTGCAGGCGTCGTTCCTGACGCAGACGGACTCGTGGACGAGCAGTTGCAAGCGATTGCCCGCGAGTTGAACGCCTCCGAGACGGCGTTTTTGTTCTCGAGTGAGGAAGCCGACCGCCGGGTTCGATATTTCACGCCGACGGAAGAGGTCGATCTCTGTGGACACGCGACGGTCGCAGCGCACGCGTGGCTGGCCGAGACTGGGGCGTTGTCAGACGGGGCGCACACCGTGGAAACGAACATCGGTGTACTCGAGGTTGAAATCGAAGACGGAACGGTCTGGATGACACAAGACGTTTCGGACGTAACGCCTGTTGAGGCATCGTACGATCGGGTCGCCTCGGCGCTCGGAATCGACGACGCCGCACTTTCAGATATCGGCGCGGACCTTCCACTCGCAACCGCCTCGACCGGGCTCAGATTCCTCGTCGTTCCGGTGAATTTCTTATCGGCAGTTTCGACGGCGGATCCGGATTTCGATGCGATCACCGCGTTGACGAACGAGTTCGATGTGACCGGCGTGTACGCCTTTACGTTCGACACCCTTTCAGGAGATTCGACCCTCCACGGACGGATGTTCGCCCCGGCCGTCGGCGTCACCGAAGACCCGGTCACGGGGACCGCCTCCGGAGCCGTCGGCGCGTACCTCCGCGAGGTGGATGCGTTCGAGGGAGAGATTCCCGACGAGATGGTGTTCGAGCAGGGTCATTTCGTCGATCGGCCGGGGCGAGTGCGCGTCCGCGCGCGAACCGATCCGGTGTCGATCGGCGGGCGAGCGGTGACAGCCGTAGACGGCTCTATCGTCGTCCCGGAACGGAGTTCCGGCGAGATTATCGACGCCTCATAGTCCCGATAGAGACGGATCTTCGACGAGACCTTCCTTGGCTCAGCCGACGAACGAATGGCCTAAGTTGGGGGGCAATGAACCGTAGCACAATGACAGCTGACGGGACAGACAGTTCCACAGAACCCGTGCTCTGGCTCGATGAGATTAGGTCCGATGACATCGGGATGGTCGGTGGTAAGGGGGCATCTCTCGGTGAGATGACCGCTGCGGGGCTGCCGGTCCCGCCCGGATTCGTCGTCACGGCTCAGACTTATCGGACGTTCATCGAAGAGACGGGGATCGACAAGAAGCTTTTCGACGCCGTAGATATCGACTCAGACGACTCCACCGCGCTCGCCGAAGCCGAATCGGAAGCCGAAGCGCTCATTCTCGGGACCGAGATCCCCGAAAGCGTTCGTTCGGATATCCTCGCGGCCTACGACGATCTCGATGACGGAAACGCGTTCGTCGCGGTTCGGTCGTCGGCCACAGCTGAGGACCTCCCCTCGGCCTCGTTCGCTGGCCAACAGGAAACGTTCCTCAACATCACGCGAGAGGACCTCATCGAACGAATCAAAGAGTGTTGGGCGTCGCTGTTCACACAGCGAGCGATCTACTACCGAAACGAGCAAGGGTTCGACCACGCGGTCGTCGATATCGCGGTCGTCATCCAGCGGATGGTCGATGCGGAAAAATCGGGCGTGATGTTCACCTCACATCCGTCAACCGGCGAAGCGAAAATCATTATCGAGGCCGCCTGGGGACTCGGCGAAGCGGTCGTTTCGGGATCGGTCTCCCCGGATAACTACGTCATCGATCGAGAGACCGGAGACGTCCTCTCGGCGAGTATCGCCGAGAAAAAGCTCATGATGCTCAAAGACGAGGAGACCGGCGAAACGGTCGAACGGGAAGTCCCGAAAGACAAACGGGACGCGCAGGTCCTCAACGATGAGGAACTCGAAGCGCTCGTAGAGCTCGGCGAGCGAGCAGAAGCGCATTACGATGAGCCCCAAGACGTGGAGTGGG
>SKKJ01000240.1 GCA_007121575.1 Natronomonas sp. | reverse complement strand
TTTGCTGTGCAACGGTGAGGTTCGCGATGTAATCGTCTGCCGTCGTTCGGAGACCGCCGGTCGTGTCACGTTCGATCGTCGTGACGACCGTGCCGCCAGTCTGCGTTTCGCTCTCTTCGACTCGAGTCGACATCTCATCGGTGTTATCCGGAACGATCGCCGCGGCAACGATGGCCGGGTGATCGTGAACCGTCCGGATCGTCGTTTGTCGAGTCGTCATAGCTCCCTCCTGAACGCCGAAATAAACTCGTTCGTATTCCCATCGAAAACGGCCGTTCCGGAGCCGTCCCGAGCGCGGGCACGACCATCGAAATCGGTTGCCGTTTTCGAAAGTGGCGTTTCGAGTGCCGTTTCGCCGACGGCTGCTGCTGCACCGTCAGTCACCGCTATCGCGGTCGATTCCGGTGAGCGGTACCAAAACGCCAATCGGACGATGGTACCGAGCAGCTCCGGTGTCGCGTCTTCGACTCGGAGTGCGTAGAGTCCCTCGTATCGGCTGGTTTCTGCCGTTCGAAGCGCAGTGTGTGCCCTTTCGCTGTGAGTTCGCCACGCGGTGTAGACCGCGGATTCGACATCGTGGCCGAGGGCGAACGCCAAGCCGGTTCCCGGCTGTTCGCGAGCGACGGCATCGAGAACATCGGCAAAGCCACCGAGCGTCTCGAACTGTTCGGTCGCGTACGGACGAAGCGCCCGCTCGATCGCGTTTGCGGCGCGAGGTGGGGCGTTCTCGATGGCCGAAAGCGCCACGAACGAGGCGAGCTCTCGGCCGGTCGGTTCATCGAGTTCCGAGAGCGCCGCCTCCGTCGATTCGATCTCACCCGAAAAGCTCGTATGCACGAGCGTCGAGTGGGCGATCCCTTCGACGGGATCCGCAGTCGGGATCGCAACGCCAGGGCGCCGTTCGAGCGCTGCACGCTCGAGAAGCGTTCCGGCGGGTTCCGCTCCCGCACAGACCGCGCCTGCGAGTGCGAGTTCGGGATCGATCGCATCAGGTGCTAGCGCTTCGAGGATCGAGACCGCCTCGAGCGAGAGCGGAGCGTTCCGAAGCGCCACATCGCCCGTCGGATGACCGATCGCGACGGTGCAGTCGGCGTCGGTCGCCGGCGGTTCGGGGACAGCCGCGAGGCTGGCTTGATACGGAGTTTCGATCGTATCGAGTCCGCGTGCGAGCAGTCCGGCCGCTACCAGACTGTCGCCGTCGGCGGTCGCGACCAGCCGAACGAATTCGGCGTCAGCGATCGCCGCGGCGGTTCGATCTCGCGTGTCCCCCGAATGACCGGCAGTCGCCATCACTTACCCGAGTAGCTCTTTGGCTTCTTCGTACTCGTAGGTGAACTCGGCGTCGAGTTTATCACCGCGGTAGTAGTTAACGAGCCGACGGATCTTCGATTCCGTGTTCTGCAGCGCCCGTTTGTTCTGGGCGTCGCCGGGGTTTCGCTCCATGTGATCGCGGAGACGGACAGCGCGTTCCATCAGGTTTCGAAGGTCTTCCGGGAAGTCCCCGGTGGCGCCGTTTTCTTCTAAGATCTCGGTGACCTTCTTGTCGGTGGCGAGTTTCACGTCCGGAACCGGAACGCCTTGAACGCCCTCGTCTCGGAGGACTCGACCGATCGCGCTCGGGTCGTTGCCCTCTTCGGCCAACTCGACGACGCGCGCTTCGATCGCTTCTTCGTCTACCTCACTCCACTCCGGTGGTTCGTCTGCCGTGGGGCGGTCCGAACCGGACGACCCGCGACGGCGTGAATGCATTCGTGCCATTGTTGAATTGGAACTGCACGGACCGCTTGTGAACGGCACAGAGCGCTCGACACGGCCGAAGCCGCCGGATAGCGTTGTGCCAGCACTACCGCAATCCCAAGCCGGCCAATGAGCCGACGATGTCGGATTTACGGTCGTGCGGTTCCCATGCGTCAATCACATGCTCGCACACAAAACGGTTTCTACTCACCGATCAGCCGCGTGATCGGAGAGCGCTACAAGAACTCCCCGGTCCGTTCTGCGATTTCGGACCGGAGTACCGAGACATCGACCGACGAGCCACCGGCGAACAATCGGCTATGCGTTTCTCGAACGATCGATTCGAACATTCGTTCATACAGCGCCTCAAACGAAACCGCTTCACCACGTTCGCGAAGTTCCGACTCGATTCGTTCGAACCGACGGTCGGTCGCGTATTGTTCAGCGAGTTCCGCGGCCGATAGCGCAAGTGGTGGCGGATCGGAAGCGTTCAGATACGCCGAATGAAGCAGCTTTGCACGACCACCCGTTTTGTTTCGGATGACAACGCCTGCAGCGGGACCGTCATACCATTCGGACTCGGGGATCGTATATCGGTCCGGATCGAAATCGCGAGTGTTACGCTCCCGTTCGAAGGCGTTGACGGGTGTGAGTCCGAGCCGTTCGAATACCTTTTCTGTGACATCCGGCGGGCGAAACGACGCCGTATCAGCTGACCACACGTCGACGCCGAGAAACGACGGCAACCGAGTCCAGTCGTATTCGATCCGCTGGAAATTCGTGGCCACGCCGAACAGGACGATCGACTCGACATCATCGACGGCCGCTCGAAGTGCACGCCGATCCAACCGTTCGCGAACGTATCGAACGGCGTGCCGATACGACGCCGGGATCTCGTCTGGATCATCGTACACCCGCATCCGATCCCCGACGCGAAGGAGTCCCGACTCGCGAAGCTGTACCCGCATGTGGAGACCGTCGATCAGTTCGGTGAGCCACAGATGCCCCGATTCGAGCGGTTCATCGGGGGCGTCATCGAGTCGCGGAATCTCGGGATATCGCTTCATGTCACG
>SKKJ01000037.1 GCA_007121575.1 Natronomonas sp. | reverse complement strand
GGTTGAGCAACACAGCGGAACAAGAGCGGCTTCGTATCTGTTGATCGCATCACGATACGGAGATCCGCGGACCGAGAACGAACGCTGCCGAAAACGAATTCATGAGACGGTTCATTCGGCAACGGATGGAGTACAGTCGCCAGGACAAACGTAGTCAGCGTGCGAGTAACACCCTTCGAGAGGCGTTCACTATCGCTCCAGAGCAGCGTTACAATGGCTACGGCGAACGGTGCAAGGAAAGTGAGACGTGGTCGAATCTCGACGCACGCATGTCAATCCAAACAGCAAACGTCAGCAGGAGTGTGGACGTCTCCAGTTGCACACTCGAGCCAGACGAGCGCGTCGTTGAGACGGAGCTTGATCCGCGGCGGGAGGTGATGAACCGACGGGGAATCGGGGAACAGTTTGGCGTCCATATCTGCGGTCTCGTATATCTCATCGCGATCCGGCCACGGCGTTCCAGGGGAGCTAATCACTGGAATCTCTCGTCGGATGAACCCGTTAATCTGATTTAACGTATAGGATGTAAACGGACGATCTGGCGGTCGATGTTTCAGGATATCGTCATCGAGCATCTCCAACGCCCGCTGGAACGTCTTTCCGTTTCGGTGTTCTGGTGGCGTTATGAGGTGCCATTCGATCAACTCTGCGTCCGCCGCGATGAGACTTTCGACGTGGTTGTCCGCGAGTTGCGTTCTGAACGGAAGCGCCGGTGTTAGCTGTATTCCCAACAGCGCCATGGCGTTCAACGTCGAGTTACAGCGACGGTCATATCCTTCGATCTCGGTCATGATCGACTCTTCGAACAGCGCATCGACCGATTGTCCGTGACCGTCACCGGCCGCGAGCAATCCGTCACCTCCGTCGAAGAATCCGAGTCGAGTCCGATAATGATCGATCGGGTTTGGATCGGCTTCCAACCCGCCGATCGGAAGCGAATGTCCAAACGCATCGACCGTCCGGGCGGGGACGTAGATGTCTCGCAAGATCGTATCGAGCAACAGACCGTGGTACATTTTCGGTACCGTGAGCGCGTCGAGATTCCCGCGATGGTGAATATGCAATGATTCGCGGATACCGCCAGTGTATCGGACGACCTCTTTGGATGTGTTAAGATACTGATCAGTCACCGGCAATACCTCGTGATCAATACCGTACTGTTTCGCGACCCGCCGGGCGACCTGTACTTCGGGCGTCGATTCCGTCCCGAGCGTGTAACTGACGTCGATGTCCGAAATCGTCGCGAGGAGCAACCGTGAGTCGAATCCAGCGCTGGCCAGCGCCCCTGCGGGGGTTTCATCACGTGCTCGACGGGAGATCACGCGTTCTAAGCGTTCGGCGAGTTCCGCCGCGTGATCTACGTTCGGCCCGTCTCGCGGTTGATATACGAACCGCTGAAGCGGTCGTGTCGTCCGTTCCCCAAGGAGCGTGTCAAAGGGCGTTCTCGAGAGTTCATGTAACAGCGTCCGATTCTCGAAACTCACACCGAAATGAATGAACTGATTCAACGCACGGCTGTCGATCGATGGTGAATCGAGAAGCTTCGAGAGGCCAACCGGGTCGGTCCCGAACGTCCGAGTTTCAGGAGTGTCCGTGTAGTAACACTCCACGGATCGGAGGAGATCCGGAGCGATCACCGCGGTACCCTCGTATTCAACGACGACGAGATAGGCCCCGTTGAGTTCGGAAAACGCATCGGTTCCCAACGCCGCAAACCGCTCGAACACCCACTGTGCCGCGTTCGTCGTCTCAGAATCCGGTGGGAACAACTCACCCCAAACGACACAGCATCCGTCAGCGCCCTCATAGACACTACACCGATCGCGGAGGCGACGATCGCTTCCACGGAGTGCGATCGCGACAGATTCCCCCGAGACGATTCGATCGAACTCGCTAATCGGTCGGTACTCCTCGAGTAGTTCAGAGTTGCCAAAGACACCGAACAGTTCGTCGTTCATCAACCCGGCATCCGCGTTGGAGTGGGATGATTCGATTGAGAGGTTTTTCATGGGATCTCACTGGTAATGTGCAACGTTCGCACCGTCAGTTGACCGTGACGCTCTTTGCGAGGTTTCGAGGCTTATCGATCGGACGGTCGAGCAGTTTCGCGGCGTAATACGACACGAGTTGGAGCATGACGTTCGCGAGCAATCCGTTGAGGTCAGGGTGAATATTCGGAACCCGAACGATTTCATCGGCGAATTCGGCATCAACACCCTCGCTGGCGATCGCGATTACATGAGCGCCACGTGACTGTGCCTCCGTCGCGTTAATTCGAGTTCGCTCGTCGTTTTCGCCGGTGAATATAGCGAAAACCGGGACGCCGTGGGTCACGAGCGCGAGCGGCCCGTGTTTCAACTCGCCCGATGTGAACCCTTCGGCGTGCTCGTAGGTGATCTCTTTGTATTTCAACGCCCCCTCGAGGGCGACGGGGTAGCCGAGTCCGTGGCCGATGAAGAAGTATTCCTCTTGATCGGTGTACCGTTCGCAGAGATCGGTCACCCGAGATGTCGCCAACACGTCATCGATCTGACTGGGTAACCGTAAGAGTCCCTCGACGAACTCCTTCGGATCGTCCCGCGTAGACGCCCCGTCGATTTCTGCTGCGAACTGCTCGGCCAACATCGTCAGCGTGACGACTTGCGAGGAGAACGTCTTGGTCGCGGCGACACCGATTTCCAGCCCTGCTCGGATGTATACCGTCGAATCCGCCTCGCGGGAAACGGTCGACCCGACGACGTTCGTCACCGCGAACGTCCGGGCACCCTTCCGGCTCGCAGTCTTCAGTGCCGAGAGGGTATCGGCCGTTTCGCCGCTTTGTGT
>SKKJ01000305.1 GCA_007121575.1 Natronomonas sp. | reverse complement strand
TTAACAACCCGAAACACGACAGCGTTGAACTTATTCAACCGATCAACTGACCAGTACCGATCGACAGAAAGCATAAACAGCCAGCCATCGAGAAAACAGTAGATGGGCGTACTAGAGCGGCTGCCTGATGCACTCCCGTTCGTAGAGCGAGGGATTGACGAACCAGAACCCTTCTTCGATCGTGCAGCGGATTGGGCAGTCGAGTTGACGTACAGCGAGATTCCAAAGCCAGTCAGGAGATACGCGAAAGCACAGCTAACGAGCGCCGTTGCTGCAGCGTTGTGGACACAGGGGCATCCAGTCACAACGAAGATACGTGCGACGATTCGGCCACAGGACGACGCTGGTGACGCGACATTCCTCGGAGTGACTCAAACGACGCCCGAAAAAGCCGCGTATGGAAACGCCGCATTAGCGTCCGCACTCGAGTTTGACGATGCGATTTTGGGCGGACCGATCGGCCGAAGTAGCGTATTCGTTTCGCTTGCGTTCGCAGAATCACACGGTGTGAGTGGTCGAGACCTCCTCACCGCACAAGTGGCCGCAAACGAGATCGCTAGCCGTCTCGCCTCGGCCGCGGCAATCGGTCCACTCGACGAAGAGCGAGCGATGTACATCCATGCGGTCGGGGCGGCTGTCGGTCGGAGTATGATTGAAGGAGACGACACCGAAACGCTTGCCGACGCTCTGGGAACCGCGCTATCACAACCGGTATCGCCGCTCGATCGATCGCTATTCGGCTCCGAGTCGAACGTATGGAATGCGAGTGAATCGATTAAAATCGGTATCGCTGCGGTCGAAAGCGCTCGAAGCGGTATTTCAGGGCGTCGAGACGTTGTTGAACACGAAGATGGCTTTCTCGCGACGCAGTGTACACAGCCGGTGCCCAGGTACCTCTGTGATCTCGGAGAGCGCTGGCATACGATGTCGCTGTCGGTGAAGCAGTTCCCGGGAAGTCTATGGGTGGCCGCACCGATCGAAGCCGCACTCGAAGTCAGAAGTCGATTCGATCGCGGTCGAACGAGTGTACGTGCCGTCGATGTATATGTACCGCAGACGACGATAACGGACGACGTTCGAGCCGAATCATATGCCGATGAGCAGTCCGCGTCGTTGACGACTACACCGCGATCGATCTCACGCAATGTTGCGGCTGCGCTCGTCAACGGCGAACGGAAACCGGTTCGCGGGGCACAGAGTGTAGACGAGGTCCAAGCGATCGCTGATCGAGTTGTCCTTCATCACGATCCGAAACTGACAGTCGCGGCTGTTCAGTCAAACGGTCAATGTGGAAACACGCTCGGGACCGGGAAACTGGCACCGATGCAAGCAGCGTTAACGATTGGTCCAAAGGCGACAGTGCGTCACCTCCCGACGGTCCTATTTGCCGGACGAGCACCCACACCAGCATCAAGCATGGAGCGTGCAGAACGCCGATTCGGCGCCCGAGTTTCGGTAACCACGACCGACGGCGAGACGATCGAAGAGACTGTTACTCGGCCGGCAGGGTTCGCCGGAGCACCGCTGGCAGAGCGACGAGCCATCGCACGAACGAAATGCCGACAAGCGATGATGGCAGACGGATGTGATACGCCGGTTGCCAGACGACGGACGGAGCGACTGTTAGCGATCGATGGGATGGAAACCATCTCGTTGGCTGATCTCCTTCGTGCGTCCGAGCGAGAATAAGAAGAGAGCCGAAGCAGTGGGGGCTATGCAAACATGTAATAGAGCAGAGGTCGCTGTCAAACTATGAAGTACGCACGCATCGAAACCGAAGCCGGCGTTTTCGAAGGTGAATACGACGATGGATCGGTTCACACGGACGAAGGGACGTACGAACCCGAGGAATACGAATTGCTTACACCATGTGAGCCCTCGGTACTCTACTGCATCGGGAAGAATTACGACGAAACTATCGATCAGATGGGATATGAGACACCCGAAGACCCAACGTTTTTCATCAAACCACCGGTGTCGCTTCACAATCCCGAAGAGCCGATTCCATACCCGAGCTTTTCGTCGGAGGTAACGTACGCAGGGGAGTTAGCCGCGGTGATCGATACCGAGTGTAAAAGCGTCGGTGAAGACGAGGTCGATGACGTGGTTCGAGGGTATACGATCGTCAACGATCTCGACTGTCTCGATCAGGAGTGTCTGGCCGCACGAAAGTCGTTCGATTCGTCGGGACCGTTCGGTCCAGTCATCGCCGATATCGAACCGGTCGGCATCGAGATGGAGACCCACATCAACGGTGAGCTTCAGCAGCAAGATAACACCGAGAACATGCTGATCAAGCCACGGGAGATCATCTCGTGGCTTTCAGAACGGTTGACCCTCAAACCGGGAGACGTGATCAGCTTTGGAAGCCCAGCGAATCCCGGTCTGATAGAGCCGGGAGATGAGATCGAAATATACTACGAAGGGATCGGGACGCTTCGAAACACGGTCGAATAGACGGTTAAACTCACCCGATATCAACGACGAGGACCGGACGTGTCGCTTGTTTTACGACCCGTTCGGTCGTGCTTCCCAGGTTGAGCCGCTTTTCTTTCCCGGTTCGACCCTGCGTACCGATTACGAGTAATCCGATCGAGTTATCCTGTGCGTACGAAAGGATCTCTCGGTATGGAACGCCTTCCAGTGTCGCAGTCGTGCCCGAGACACCAGCATCGATAGCGCGGGTATCGAGATCGTCGACTGCCTCAGTAGCTTCCTGGCTCAACTCGTTTCGTACCGTCGACTTTTCATCGGCATCAGCAGCAAGAATGACTCGGCGATCGACCACCGAAAGGATGTGTAATTCAGCACCATAGGCCGTAAC
>SKKJ01000003.1 GCA_007121575.1 Natronomonas sp. | reverse complement strand
GATCGAAGTCGACGATCGGATCGAACCGAAAGGCGACGAGCGGGTCATTCTGAAAAAATACGCGAGCGCGTTCTTCGGAACCGATCTCTCGACGGAGCTGACGACGGACGGCGTCGACACGCTCGTCGTGGTCGGTGTGACGACGAGCGGCTGCGTCCGTGCGACGGCCGTCGATAGCCTCCAGAACGGCTACCGGACGATCGTTCCGGCCGATGCGGTCGGCGACCGAGCACAAGCGCCACACGAGGCGAACCTCTTCGATATCGACGCGAAATACGGTGATGTCGTCGAGACGGACAGTCTGATCGAGTATATCGAATCAGAGCTGTAAGAACGCGCGAGTGAACTCCCGAAGCGTCGTGGCACATTCCCGACACGCAACACCGCATCCGAACGCGATCTCGTGGTCTGTTCTGTGTACGTTTGCCGGCGAAAAACGTCGATGTTGAACGATAAACAGCAAAAAATAAAAAGCAGTCAGCGCGAGCAAGCAGTTCCAACCAGTGAGGTAAACGACCACGGGTCGGGTGACCCGTGGTACTCTCGCTGTTCTCTTTTAGAACACGTCTTCGGTCTGGACGTAATTACCCTCTCCATCCAGACAATCGAAGCCTTGGTCAGGACCGGGGTGTTCGCCTTCTGGCCAAAGCGGGTCAAGATCGACATCTTCTGGGTATCGAAGGTTGTCATCGTCGTCCCAACTCCAGCCCGCCTCCTCGAGGAGTTCGCGGGCACCGTCGAGATCACCGGTTGCGTCCGGTGCCATCTGCGTCAATCGGTCCTCAGGCGGTCGGAATGGATGTGCATCCATGAAGACAGTCGAGTAAAGCTCCGGTTCGGATTGACCGAAGAACGCGACCTCGTTGATCTCATCACGGTTGAGCGCCATCGCGATCGCATAGCGGAGTTCACGGAATTTCATCGGTGCCGCAGGATGCTGCAAATAAATAAGGTGCGGCATGTGTCCATCAACCGTCTCCAGCGTCGTCACGTCCGGTTCACTTTCGTGTATGTCGACCGCCGACGGGAGTGCGAGTTCGGCGGCGAGATCTATCGATCCGCCTCTGATAGCTTCGCCCGCCGCCACCTCATCGGAGAAGACTTCCATGACGAGGCGATGTTCCGGTGAGTGGATCGGATGGCCATCGTGCGGTTCCAGCGTGATGCTGGTACCCGGGTCAAAATTGACGATTTCGAACGGACCTGCTCCGACGAACGGATCTGGTCTGGCACCCTCTGGATCGGTGTCCGCACCCGCATCGAGCCACGTTTCTTTGTGCATGACGCCCCATCGTGGAAGAACCTCTGTGAGAAGCGGCAAGTATGGATTTTCGAAATTAAACTCGACCGTAGTATCGTCGATAACATCAATCGACTCGTAGGGGGGGCTTCCAGCCTGCGGGTAGCTTGCAGCGTTATCCGCAATGTGATTGTACGTGAATTGAACGTCCTCTGCAGTGACCGGATCGCCGTTGTGGAACGTCGCATCTTCACGGATATCGATTGTCAGCCGGCGAGCCTCATCCTCCACTTCGTAGCTTTCTGCGAGGATGTTGATCAACTCGTTGTTCTCATCATAGCCGATCAGTGGGGAGTTTGGAACGTAGTTCCACCACACTGGTGAGATGTTCAAAATGAGGTAGTTTACCGTTTCGGCGTATGTTGGCGTTAAGTCGGCAACGAGTGTATCATCGTCAATCGGTTCCGAATAGATGTAGGGGTATGGGTTGTTAAATTCGATTCCACGATCGCCGACACCATTGAGTTCGATCTGGTCGGTTCTGGCGATTCCGGCGATCACATCGGGAACGATCGGGACCCCCACCATATCTTCGCTGAAGATCTCTTGTGCGTTATAAACGAGTTCTCGCCGGGTTTCTTCATCCGGAGCGGATGCCTGCTGGATCGCGTAGTGGGTATGGTCGCAATTTACGTAGTTGGGGAGATTCGATTGGCCGCCCGGGCCAGCCCAATCAGCTGCAAACCGTCTGGTCATCTCTTGGGGATCCAGTCGATCCGGATCGCTGTAGTGGAACGCCATCGACGCTTGGTGGGTTCGCTCGTCGTTGAACTGCTGTTCAACCTGGGTCGTAAAGCCAACCGGAACCGTGTTCATTTCCAAGCCGATCGCGTTGAACGCTTCTTCGATCATCGGGATGGCGGATTCGTGAATCTGCGTCGTACCGCCGAAGTCCGACCAGTATTCGAAGTTGATCGCAGGCACACGTTCACCGGGTTCGTGTTCACCGTTTCCGTTACCGTTGCCATTTCCGTTACCGTTGCCGTTTCCAGCACACCCCGCGAGACCGATCGCCGAGACAGCGCCTAGGGCTTGCAGGACTTTCCTTCGATTGAGATTATCAGGCATATGCCGGTGTTTGGGACCACCGGATATATAAGTTCATCTTTCGGCAATTATCAACATCCATTAATTGTCATATAATAGACTAATGAACTAGGGTCAGCCGGATAATATCAAGGACAGGGAGTAATAGCAAATGTTTGATATTTTTAGGCGATAAATCCGTCAAGAGAGCGTGTAAAAGAAAAGCGGATCGCGTGCCGACCGTCTCAGCCGGAATCGTCGATACTGATTCGCGGATCGATGATCCCGTAGATGATATCGACGACGAAGTTCGCGATGATGATGAACGCCGCGATCAGGAAGAACACGAACTGAACGACCGGGATGTCGCGGGCGAGAACGCCCTCGACGAGGGCGTGGCCGATTCCCGGCCAGTTAAACACGACTTCGATCAGGACCAATCCGCCGATCGCTTGCGTCATCGAAACCGGATACAGCGTGATAACCGGCAAGCTCGCGTG
>SKKJ01000042.1 GCA_007121575.1 Natronomonas sp. | reverse complement strand
GCGATTCCGACGAGTTTGTCGTCGAAACGGTTACCGAAGGCCTTGAAAATCCATGGGGGATCGAGTTCCTACCGGACGATCCCCGGCTGCTCGTTACCGAACGCGATCCCGGTCGGTTGCTGCTTCTCGATCGCGAAAGCGGGGAAACAACAGTCGTTGGCGGAACACCGGAGGTCCATTCGGCCGGACAAGGAGGGCTGCTCGACGTGACACTCCATCCCGCGTTTTCGGACGAGCCGTGGGTGTATTTGAGCTATTCGGCATCGAACGAGAACGGAGAATCGACGACGCGTCTCGGGCGGGGGCGGTTACCCATCGAAGAGGAGCGGTTCGAAACGTTCGAAGTCGTTCACACCGCCGAACCGTTCGTCGATTCGAACGGCCATTACGGCTCGCGGGTCGTCTTCGGCGACGACGCGATGGTCTATCTGACCGTCGGTGATCGACAGTTCAAGGATTTCGGTCCCGAACACGTTTCGCAGGATACGACAAACGAACTCGGGACGACGCTTCGGCTCACACCGGACGGGTCGGTTCCGGAGGACAACCCGTTCGTGGACGATCCCGACGTTCGAGACACGATATTCAGCTACGGCCACCGAAACGCCCAAGGGATGGCCGTTCACCCCGAAACGGGCGAGATCTGGCAGAGCGAGCACGGCGAACAGGACGGAGACGAGATCAACGTCATCGAGGCCGGCGGTAACTACGGCTGGCCGATCGCGACCGAGGGCTGCACCTACGGTGGCAGCGACCCCATTGGCGAAAGCCCGCGGGATCGCGACGATGTAGTCGAACCGGCGTATTATTGGGAATGTAACAGCGGCGGATTTCCGCCATCGGGGGCGATGTTCTACGATGGCGATGCGTTCACTGCGTGGCGCGGTGATCTGTTCGTCGGGAACTTAGCGGGGCGGTATCTCGGTCGATTCGCGGTCGATGGACGAGCGGTCGAAGCGCTCGACCCACTCCTTGAGGATCGGGGCTGGCGGATCAGGGCGGTCGAAACGGCACCGGATACCGGAGCGGTGTACGTTGCTGTCGATAGCGACTCGGCTCCGATCGTTCGCCTCGCCCCCGCGTGAGTACGATTCAGGGTGGGAACGTCTGACGCACATTTATACGTTCGGGGAGTGGACACGGAGATATGTCCGGGAACCGAGTTGAGGAACTCGAAGCGAAAGTCCGAAAGCTTGAAGCGACCATCGAGGGGTTAACAGACGAACTCGTCGAAACGAAAGAACGGCTGGGAGCCGTCGAAGACGAAACCGGCATCGAACCGGACGTTCTTAAGGGACGACGGGCAAAGAGAGATCGATCAGAGCAGATGGAATCGACGGCAGACACCGACGGGACGGACGGGGAGACGACGGAGGAGTCCGATGACGAAGAGACGGCGGACTCCGAACTCGGCGACGATATCATCGTCGCCTGACCCGCGCTATGCACATCAAAGAACTCGTCCTCGATAATTTCAAAAGCTTCGGCCGCAAGACGCGACTCCCCTTATACGAAGATTTCACCACGATAAGCGGCCCGAACGGCTCCGGAAAATCAAACATCATCGATTCGGTGCTGTTCGCGCTCGGGCTCGCCCGTACGTCGGGCATCCGAGCGGAGAAGTTGACCGATCTCATTTATAACCCCGGTCACGAGGACGAGGCGAACGATTTCTCCGGTGAGCGAGAAGCCTCGGTCGAAGTCATTCTCGACAACAGCGACGGAACGCTCAGTCGCCAACAAGTGATTTCGGCGGCCGGCACGGAGAACGTCGGCGATACCGACGAAATTTCAGTGCGGCGGCGGGTAAAACAGACCGACAAAGAGACCTACTACTCGTATTATTATCTCAACGGGCGGTCGGTGAACCTCTCTGATATTCGAGATTTGCTCGAACAGGCGGGTGTAACGCCGGAAGGGTACAACGTGGTGATGCAGGGCGACGTGACCGAGATCATCACGATGACGCCCGGCTCACGTCGGACGATCATCGACGAGATTGCCGGTGTCGCGCAGTTCGACGCGAAGAAAGCAGATGCGTTCGAAGAGCTCGAGACGGTCCAAGACCGCGTCGATGAGGCGGAGCTCCGTATCGAAGAGAAAGAAGGCAGGCTCGATCGGCTCGAAGATGAACGGGAAACAGCGCTCAAATACAAAGCGCTAAAAGCGGAAAAAGAGGAGTACGAAGGTCATCTGAAAGCGGCCGAGCTCGAAGAGAAACGCGAGGAGCTCGAAGCGGTCCGCGGCGAGATCGAGACCAAATCCGAAACGCAAGCCGAGTTACAGCGAGAGCTCGACGAACGACAGGGGCGTGTAACCCGCCTCGAAGAGGATCTGGCCGATCTCAACGCCGAAATCGAGCGGAAAGGCGAGGACGAACAGCTCGCGATCAAACGCGAAATCGAGGAGACGAAAGGAGAGATCGCCCGTCTCGAAGATCGGATCGACGCCGAAAACGAGCGCATCGAGGAAGCCGAAAGCAAGCGCCGACAAGCGTTCGTACAGGTCGATCGCAAACAGGAAACGATCGACGAACTCGAGGCGAAGATCCGAAATTTGAAGGTAGAAAAGTCTTCGCTCAAAGCCGATGTTCAAGAGAAGGAAGCCGAACTCGACTCGGTCGAAGCGGAGATCGAATCGGTCGATACGGAGTACGAGGCCGTTCGGGACGCGCTCGAAGCGCACCGAGAGACGATCCAAGAGCTGAAAGACGAACGAAACGAGCTCCAGCGCGAACAGGATCGGCTGCTGGATGAGTCGCGTCGCCGGACGAAAGCCGAACGGGAAACCCGCGAGGAGATCGACGCGGCGGGATCGAAGCTCCCGGAGTTCG
>SKKJ01000232.1 GCA_007121575.1 Natronomonas sp. | reverse complement strand
TCGTCGTGGTGGTGGTCATGATCATCGCTACGATCGTTTCCGTTGGTACGATCCTCACTGGAACCGTCCGAAGCGGTATGTGATCCGTCGCTGTGTTCGTCCATACATCGATCTCGACAGCCGTATCGAAAAAAGGCCGGGTCGATCGATCGGCGAATCCGCTACTGTTTTGCACCCGCCGTGTGGAGGGGTAAAACATGAAAGCCATCTTTTACGATGAGCACGGCTCGACCGACGTACTGCAATACGGCGAGTTCGACGATCCGGAGATCGGCCCGGAAGAGGTTCTCGTCGAGATGAAAGCCGGCGGGCTCAATCACCTCGACGTCTGGACCCGACGGGGAATGCCGAGCCCTGAGGAACTGCCGCACATCCCCGGCAGCGACGGTGCGGGAATCGTGAGCGAGGTCGGAGAGCGCGTGACTCGGTTCGAACCGGGTGACCGCGTCCTCGTCGATCCGGGACTCTACTGCGGCGAGTGCGAGTTCTGCCGAAAGGGCGAACAGTCGCTCTGTGTCGATTATAAGATGATCGGCGAGCACGTTCGGGGCGTCCACAGCGAATACGCCGCGCTCGCGGAAGAGAACCTGATGGCGCTTCCGGACGACGTCGATTTCGTGACGGCCGCGGCCGCACCACTGGTCTTTCAAACCGCATGGCGAATGCTCCGAACGCGCGTCGACATCGACCAGTCCGATAGCGTCCTCGTGTTGGGTGCCTCGGGCGGCGTCGGACACGCTTGCGTCCAGATCGCCGCAAACGAGGGGTGTGAAGTCTTCGCGACGGCATCCTCGGACGAAAAGCTGGAACTCGCTCGCGACTGCGGTGCGGACCATCTGATCAACTACGAAGAGGAGGATTTCGCGGGGGCGATCAAAGAGTTGACCGACGGCCGCGGCGTCGATGTCGTCGTCGACCACATCGGCGAAGCGACGTGGGACAGTTCGCTGAGCGCGGCGGCCCGTGGCGGTTCGATCGTCACCTGCGGTGCGACATCGGGAATCTCCCCCGAAACGAACATCCCGAAGGTGTTCTGGAAGCAGCTGGATATCCTCGGTTCCACGATGGGCACACCCGGCGAAATGGATGACGTGATGGCGAAGGTGTTCGACGGCACGTTCAAGCCATACGTTCGGGAAGTATTACCGATGAGCGAAGTCGCCCGCGCCCACGAGATGCTCGAGTCCCGCGAGGGGTTCGGCTCGGTCGTCGTGGTTCCGGACGACGAGTACGATGCAGAGATCGCTGAGTAACGGCAATTCAGCGGTAGATGCATCGACGAGAGACACTCCCAACAACAGCAGATGAACACCGATTACAACGAGGATAGCGGCCGCCGACAGGACGACGACAGCGTCACCGAGACCGGCGAGCACACCGATACAAATCGCGAGCAAGCGTTCGTACATCCCGACGCGGTCGACCGGGAGTTCGATTGGCGCGGATGGGCGCTCGTCGGCGCAATTTTCGTCTCGTTTCTCGTCATTCCCGGGCTCATCTATCTGTACCCTCGCGTCCCATCGAACCTCGGGTTATCGTTTTGGGACGCATATCTCGTACTCCCGATGATCCCCGCGATCATACTGGGACTGCTCGCAGTGTGGGCGACGACTCGTCCCTAAATAGAGAGAAGATCAGTGGTCGAAGCGAAAGACGAGTTATCCGCGTTGGCGCGTGGGTGAATTCGAGCTGTCGGACGCGCTCGGAACGGCCCCCAGCCCACACGTCCGAGCGTAGTATCGAAGTTGCGCACGAGGGATGCCTGCAGCCTCGGCGGCTTCTGCCTCGGTCGTCTTACCGGAAATATATCGCATGACTGCATTACGGACGTTTTTATCATCCATTGTCTACAGTATTCGATACAGTACGCCCGTATGTAAACTTTTTCTCGATTAAAGAACACATAATCTGATTAATCCCCTACTATTTAGGGAAAATCGAGTAATACGTATTCGCGTTGGAAACGCGGTTGCTCACCGGTCGAGAGAACAGAAGCGTTCGGGCTATTCGTCGGCGAAATCTCGGCGCATCGCGATCTCGAACCACGGGCAGAGACGGAGTTGGCGGTACCACTTCGGGTTCTCGTATAACCGTTCGTAAGGTACCCACATCACGCCCGCGACTTCCGATTCGTCGGGGTCGAGCGTTCGGTCGGTAAGCGTACACTGTAACACCGAGCAGACCTCCCATTCGAGTCCCTGGTTCAGGTAATACCGCTTGTATTCGAATTTGTCGGTCACCCGAAGGTCGTCGTACTGATCCGGGGTGATACCCAGTTCTTCCTCAAGGCGCTCCGCGGTGGCTTCCAGTTGTGTCTGGCCTTCAACGGGATGGGAGGCGACCGTACCGTCCCAGTATGTATCCCATAACCGCTTTTCGGGGGCGCGCTGTGCCAATAGCACGTTTTCATCGTCATCGAACACGAGTGCGGTAAACGCACGATGGCGGATCCCATCGCCCGTATGTGCCTCAAGCCGATTGACCGTGCCCGTCGCTTCGTCGTCAGCATCGACCACGATGACATCTTGGGCTGCGTTTTTGTGTGTCTCTGGTGCCGCCGAACTCGACCCAGACGGATCGATGTCGTCCGTGCTCATGCCGAAGAGAACGAGGGACACCGTTATGGTCCCTTCGACTTACAGAGCGTCCAGAACGGTTCATCACGTTCGCAGTGGCGGATATCGGTCCGCACCGTCGAACACAAGCGTTAATTGCGGGTATAGCATACCGCTCTCGTAATGACGGACGCCTACGTGGCGCTAGAAGACGGACGGGTCGTTGAGGCTCGTTCGCGCGCTCCCGGTCGCACTCGTGGTGAGTTGGTGTTTACGACCGCATA
>SKKJ01000223.1 GCA_007121575.1 Natronomonas sp. | reverse complement strand
GGCCGTATCCGGTCGAAACGGGAAGCTCGATGAGCGGGACGTCGACGAGCCCGGCGAGCACCGTCGGAAGCGCTCCCTCCCGGCCCGCGGCGACGATGAGCACGTCGGCGTCTCGGATCGCGTCGAGGTTGTCCAGCAATCTGGCGATGCCCGCGACACCCACGTCATCGATGATTTCGACGGTTGCGCCGATTTCACGGACGACGGTAGCGGCCTCCCCGGCGGGGAGCGCATCGGAGGTCCCGGCGGTCACGACGGTGACGGTCGCATCGAGCTCGGGTGCGTCGTAGGCGGGAGCGTGGGCGACGAGCGTTTTCGCGCGGGGGTCGTACGTGGCGTCAGTATCGGGGTCTCGCTCGTACAGGCGATCACGACAAACCCCGGCGGTTTCGGCATCGAGACGGGTGACCAACGCGTGACCGGTCGTCTCGATGGCGGCAAGCGTCATCGTGGCCGTCTCTTCGGCCGTCTTTCCGGCCGCGATGATGGCTTCCGGAACCCCGCTTCGAGCCGTTCTGGCCGCATCGAATCGTCCCGCGTCGGTTCGAGTATATCCACGGAGTTCCGCTGCCGCCGCCGCGGGCGAAAGTTCACCGGCAGCGACCGCTTCGAGTATCTCGCGCATACCACACCGTTCGTTGCGACGGGTACGAACCTGTCGGCTACAGACGAGCGCGCGAGACGATCGAGAACGCGCGTTCCAAACTCATCGCCCGCCGATCGCGACAATCGAAAGTCAACCCGACAGAAGAGTTAAATATGTGAATACCACGCTGAATAAAAAACGAAACAAATCGTCGCTAAACGGGCGATAGAAGCGGCCATACCGCCCTCTTTTGGGAAACTATATAAAGGGGCCGACAAAACTGAATTCTGTATGGCAGACCTGATCGTCAAAGCCGCTGTGAAGGAAGCGCTCGATGACATGAACGTTGCTTCGGACTTCTACGACGCACTCGACGAGGAAGTCGAGGAGCTGCTCGAGGACGCCGCACGTCGCGCCGACCAGAACGACCGCAAAACGGTTCAGCCGCGCGACCTGTAAGGTCCGAAACACGTTCACATTCTTTTATCGCTCACAGCAAAGAGCGGTAGCGCTGGAGAGGGCGAGAGAAATACATCGCAAACGACAGCTCAACGTGCGTCTCTGCACAGCACCTCCACGCCCGAGTCCGTCCCGACGTGTATCTCGTCAGCCATATCGATGAAGAGTCCGTGTTCGACGACACCCGGAAACGAGGCGAGATCGGTCGCGAGTTCGTCCGGCGAACGGATCGCTCCGAACTCACAATCGATGACGAGGTTACCGTTGTCGGTGACGACGGGGCCGTCTTTCCGCACCGCACTCCGAAGCTCGGGAACGCCACCAAGGGCAGAAAGCGCCGAGTCGACCACCGGGACCGCATCGGGCAGCACCTCGACCGGGACCGCAACGTCCAACGTTTCCGCGAGTTTCGTCTCGTCGGCGACGACGAGCATCCGATCGGCGGCCGCCGCGACGAGTTTCTCACGAGCGTGCGCTGCCCCGCCGCCTTTGATCAACTCGAATCCCGCGATCTGATCCGCGCCGTCGATCGCGAGATCGGGCGTCTCGTCCTCGAGCGTCGTGAGCGGGATCGAGACCTCACGGGCGAGTTGCCTCGATTGATACGAGGTGGGAATCCCTCGAATGTCGAGCCCCGAGTCAACCCGTCGACCGAGCGCTCGGATCGCTGCAGCGGCCGTCGATCCGGTTCCCAAGCCGACTACGTCGCCGTCTGAAACCGCGTCAGCGGCGCTTTCGCCGGCGTGGCGTTTCTGTGCGTCCGTCCCGCCGGACTGTTTCATACCGGCGTGTCTGCGCGAGAGCAAAAAAGCACTTGTGGTGCGCGTTTGGCGACACTCGCGGTGTGTCCGCTCGCTGGATCGATTGGAGATGTATGTTTTGTTATCATAATCTCGGACGGGAAGCGTTTTGATCGTGGCAGGCGACTCGCCGATATGTTCGGAACCAGCGGTATTCGGGGCCCAGTCGGGGAGACCGTAACCGCCGACGTGGCGCTGCGGGTCGGGCGAGCACTCGGTGCCGAAACCGATCGGGTCGTCGTCGGACGAGATCCGAGAGCGAGCGGAACGCTGCTCGTCGACGCTCTCTCAGCAGGACTGCGGGAGCTCGGCACCGACGTCATCGATCTCGGAGTCGCCGCGACGCCGACGGTCGCGCGAGCGGTGAGCTGGTGCGACGGCGACGCCGGTGTTGCCGTCACGGCCAGCCATAACCCATCCGAAGACAACGGCTTGAAACTGTGGCAACCCTCGGGGCAAGCCTACGACAGCGCCGGGCAAGATCGGATCTCGGCACGAATCGAGGCCGACGAATACGACCTGCAGGCATGGGACGGATTGGGGTCGCGAATGGCGGCCGGCGAGCGCGAGCGCGAACGCCATATCGATGCACTCGTCGAGGCCGCAGGGGGGACAGACAGCCTCGATCTCTCGGTCGCCGTCGATCTCGGCAACGGAGCCGGGGGCGTTAGCGTTGAGGCACTCATCGAGGCGGGCTGTCGAGTCGAGACGCTCAACGCCCAACCGGACGGTCGATTCCCGGGACGACCCTCCGAGCCGACTGCGGAGAACTGTACCGCCCTCTCGACGCTCGTCGCGGGCGGTGAATACGATCTCGGAATCGCTCACGACGGGGACGCGGATCGAATGCGAGCCGTAGCGGGCGACGGAACGTTCCTTTCCGGCGATGCGCTCTTGGCGCTGTTCGCCGCCGATGCGGCCGAACCGGGCGAACGCGTCGCCGTTCCGGTCGATACCAGTCTCGCCGTTGAGGACTTCTTGGCCGAACGCGACATCGGGATCATCCGAACACCTGTCGGTGACGTTCACGTCGCCGAAGCCGCTACGGCCGAAGACGTCACGTTCGGTGGAGAGCCATCCGGTGCGTGGATCTGGCCGGATGCGACGCTATGTCCGGACGGTCCGCTCGCGGCGGTCCGGTTGGCTGTGCTCGCCACGGCCGAACCGATCGAGGATCGGCTCGCAGCGATCCCGTCGTATCCGATCCGACGCGCGAGTATCGAGTTAGAAGACAAGCGAGCGACGATGGATGCCGTCGAAACGCGCGTTCTCGAAACGTACGAATCGGTGGAAACGCTCGATGGCGTCCGGGTCGAACTCGACGACGGCTGGTTTCTGATTCGGGCGAGCGGCACACAGCCGCTGGTTCGATTGACCGCCGAGGCGCGCGCTGAAAGCCGAGCCGAGACACTGCTTTCTGAAGCACGGTCGATCGTCGAATCGCGATAGCAACAAGGTAGCCGAATAAAATACGTGACCGCCCGAATTCCGAGTTACGTCCGCCGGGTCGAACGCGCCTCACGAACGTCCGAACCGTCTCGAATTTTGTCTTCACACTGTGGGCAAACTCGCGGGTTTTCGACACCGTTTGGTGTGAACACCCGTGCGTACGCTGCCGTCACGAACCCGCCGCAGTTTTGACATTCAGGCATACACACATCGACGAACCGAATCTACATAATAATAGTGTGGGAGAACGTAGCGTGGTGAGTGAATTTCAAAGGAGCTCACAGAGCGTGTCGATCTCCTCGGCCGTATTGAACGCGTGGACGGAAGCCCGAACCGCACCGGAGGGAAGATCACGGACGATAACACCGGCTGCATCGGCCCGCTCGACGAACGCCTCGGGGTCGTCGACTTCGAACGCGACCAACCCGGATTCGTACTCGGCAGGCGACAGACATCGATCGCCGAGACCCGCTTTGAGCTGGTCGGTGAGCCCTTCGATGCGCGTCTCGATCGTGTTCATCCCTATCGTTTCGATCGTTTCGATCGCCTCGATCAAGCCAGCATAGGGCGCGAGCGCGCTCGTCGAGACCTCGAAGCGGCTCGCGTCGGGGTGGTATTCCAACCCAGCACCGGTGGGCTCGACCGTGCTTCGATAGCCGATGTGTCGCGGGCGGAACGCGTCGATCGAATCCGGAGAGACGTGGAGAAAGCCGGTTCCCCACGGTCCGAGCAGCCACTTGTGTCCCGACGCGCAGACGGCGTCTGCGCCCCACGATTCGACATCGATCGGGTGTTGTCCCACCGTCTGGACGGCGTCGACGACGACGAGCACGCCGGCGTCGTGAGCGATCTCGACCGCCTCACGGACCGGTAATCGAGTACCGTGGAGCCAGCTCTCGGAGCTCAGACAGACGAGTTTCGCTCCCTCGACCGCATCGCGGTACGCATCTATCGGGAGTCGGCCATCGGGACAAGAGACCGTCGTCACCTCAACGCCGTAGTCGGCGAGACGCCGCCACGGTAACACACCCGAGGGATGTTCGAGATCGGTTCGAACGACCCGATCGCCGGCCTCCCACTCGACCGCGTTGGCGATTCGGCTGATGCCGTCGCCGGTCGAGTTGACGAGCGCGATATCGGCCGGCCGAGCGCCGAGGTGGTTCGCGATCGTCTCTTTCGCCTCGTCGGCGAGTTTCGCGGCGGCGGTGTAATGATCGACCGAGCAGACGTCGAACTCGTGGCTGCGTTGGGCCCCGGCGATCGCTTCGACGACGGGAGCCGGACTCGGGCCGCTCGCACCGGTGTTCAGATACGTACACGACTCACAGGCAGGGATCTCAGCACGGAGATCGAGGGGTTCCATGCGTCGGCTTCGAGCGGGGGTAGAAAAAGGTCTGCCCCTTCGGTGGGTGCGTTACTCGACGATAGTGGCGCTGACGAGGTCACTCGTCGTCATCTGTTATCTCGCGGAGGCGTGCGACGGCTCCGATTTGGTCGATCGCAGCCCCGACAGGGTCGGGAACGAGGTGACGCCACGACTCGTCAGCTAGCATTCGTCGGCGGATCTCAGAGCCGCGGCATCGGTCCCGCTCGTGAAGCTTGGTGCCTCTGACCTCGTATCCGTCCTCGGAAAAAGCCATTCGACGAACGGATTGTTGGTGTACGCGACCTGGAACGTCGGACAGATCGTTTCGACGTGTTTGACCCACATCGAGTTTCGGTCGACATCGAAGATGGGGATGAGATATGTCTCCGCGTCCATCTCCGTGAGAACGTCCTGGACTATGTGGACGCGTTCTCCTGAAGTAAGCGGGTTTTCTCTCGTGTGCGATTGCCCGGCACTTCCGATGCCGACGACGATTTGGTCGACTTGCTCGTCGATCTGTTCGATGAGGTACTCGTGTCCCAGATTGAACGGCTGGAACCGGCCGATAATCAGACCACGCATACACGGTCGATCGACATCCAGAGACATATATCCGGGGCCAGATCCAAGCGTCGTACATGCCGACCGTCGAGACGAACGGAACGACGCTCAGATACGAACTCGGTGGCGACGAGGGACGGCCAACGATCGCGTTCATCCCCGATCTCGGCTTCGGCCCGTGGGTGTGGGGCTGGCAAGCGCCGGCGCTGTCGGGACCGTATCGAACGCTCGTCTACGCTGTCCGGGGAACCGACGGCTCCGGCCGTGACGGACCGTACACGATCGATCGGTTCAGCGCAGATTTCGAGGCCGTGCTTTCGGCTGCCGGCGTTCGAAGCGCCCATCTCGTCGGCGCGGGACTCGGCGGGATGGTCGCACTTCGATACGCGAAAGACTACGGTCGCGCCCGCTCGTTGTCGCTTTTCGGCACGCCCACATCCGGTACGGCGATCAACGAAGACGCGCTCGATGCATTGCATCCAGCCGATCCGTCACGGCTCCGTTCGTCGCTTTCGTTCGCGTTCACTGACCGATTCATTCGAGATGCGGGCGTGATTGATCGGATCATCGAATGGCGGAGATCGGAAGACGCGACCGGCGACGCGCTCGAAGGACACCGGACGGCGACGATCGAATTCGAGTCCGGACCGCTCTATGAGCTGACGCTTCCGACGCGCGTCTTCCACGGGGTCGACGATCCGATCGTCCCCGTCGAGGCCGGCGAAGCACTCGCTGAAAAACTGCCGCGAGGACGGTTCGAGGAAGTCACGGGGAAACGATGCTGTTACATCGAGCATGCGACGGCCGTGACGGACGCGATCGACGGATTCGTCGACGAGGTCGAATTCGACTGAGCCTGACGGCGAAACACAGCGGCGAAGAAGCATTATACCACCACGCCGACGTGGAGCGTATGGACGCGACAACGCGGTTCCGAGAACTCTTAGCGCGCGATGAGATTCTTCCAGCGATGGGCGGCTACGACGCCCTCTCGGCGAGTTTGATCGAACAGGCCGGCGGCGAAGTCGTGTATATGAGCGGCTCGTCGGTTTCGACGAGCACGCACGCGTATCCGGACGTCGGGCTGACGACGATGACGGAGATGGTAACGCGGGCCCGACAGATGGTGAACGCTGTCGACGTGCCCGTCTTTTGTGACGCCGATACGGGCTATGGCAACCCGCTCAACGTGATTCGAACCGTCGAGGAGTACGAAAGCGCCGGCGTCGCCGGGATTCACATCGAGGACCAGACGTTCCCGAAAAAGTGCGGCCACTTCGATAACAAATCGGTCATCCCGACCGAGGAGATGGTCCAAAAGATCCGGGCGGCGAGCGACGCCAAATCGGACGACGATTTCGTGATCATCGCTCGGACCGACGCCCGTGCAGTCGAGGGATTCGACGCGACCGTCGAGCGATCGTATGCGTATCTCGACGCCGGCGCGGACGTGCTGTTCTTCGAAGCGCCGACCTCCGAGGAAGAGCTCCGCAAAGTCGGTTCGGAGTTCGGTGGCGAGATTCCGCTGATCGCGAACATGACCGAGGGCGGCGACACACCGCTTTTTACCGCCGACGAGTTCGAGGAGATGGGCTTCGATGTCGTCCTCTACCCGGCGACGGGCTTCAAAGCGGCCGCGCGAGCGATGCGCGACGTGTATCGAGAGATAGCCGAAAGCGGAACCCAAAGAGGGGTGATGGACGAGCTCGTCACCTGGCAGGGACGAAACGACATTACGGGGCTCGAAGCGATGATCGAGCTCGAAGAGAAATACAGCACGGAGTGAGAGCGGAGCGCGTTCGGAGCTATCAGATCGCCTTATTCGATCCGCGTTCGCAGGTCCGAAGCGACCGCTTCGGTCCCCGACCCGCCGCCGATGTCGGGCGTCCGCGGCGCGGACGGGTCGGCGAGTTGTTCGGCGACCGCATCGTGAAGTGCCGCGGCGAGTTCGTGTTCATCGAGATGCTCGAAGAGCAGTCCCCACGAGAGGACCGTCGCGAGCGGGTTCGCGACCTCCTCGCCCGTGATATCGAACGCGCTTCCGTGTACCGGTTCAAACATCGACGGATAGGTCCGAGTCGGGTCGATGTTCGATGACGGGGCGAGGCCGAGACTGCCGGAGATACCCGCGCCGAGGTCGGTGAGAATGTCGCCGAAGAGGTTTGAGGCGACGAGGACGTCGAACTCTTCAGGGCGTCTGACGAAATCCATGCTGGCGGCGTCGACGAGTAACCGTTCGACCGTCACGTCGGGATACGCTTCGTGAACTTCGTCGACGATATCGTCCCAAAACACCATCCCGTGTGCCTGTGCGTTCGATTTCGTGATATTCGTGAGTTTACCGTCGCGTTCGCTCGCGGCATCAAAGGCGGCGCGGACGATCGTTTCGGTCCCTTCACGCGTGAACAGCGCGCTTTGGATCGCGACTTCGTTATCGTGGCCCGCGTACTCTCTGCCACCGAGGTTCGCGTACTCTCCTTCGGTGTTTTGTCTGTAAACGACGAAGTCGATATCACCGTCCGAATACCCGCGGAGCGGGCTTTCGATCCCTTCGAAGAGATACGACGGGCGTTTGCAGACGTGCTGTTTGAATCCCTTCGTGATCTGTAACCGAAGGCCGCCCAACGTGACGTGATCCGGAACGTCTGGATGACCGACCGCGCCGAGAAAGATCGCATCGTGCGAGCGGAGACGATCCAGACCGTCCTCGGGCATCATCGCCCCTTCATCGAGGTATCGTTCAGAGCCCCAATCGTACCACTCCGGTTCGATCGAGACGTCGTGTGTGGCGGCGGCGGCCTCGATAACGGGCATTGAGTGCTCAACGACTTCAGTTCCGATACCATCTCCGGGGATGATCGCAATATCGTACGCCATGGGTTACCAGCGATCGTGGTACGATAAGTCCGTTACGATCTGGAGAGAATATAATTTTCAAAAGTAGAAAATTATGTTCTATACCGAAAAATTAGTAATGCTTAGGTGCGAATATGTCTGCCGTTACGTCAAAGTAACCGAGCATCCTATGCGTACAATAGCTGAACACCCTCCACTGACGCATCGATTTCGCCATCGGGAGCACCGTATCGCGGTGATCGACGGGGATGGACTATGACGAGTCGTGAGCAGCCCGTACGTCGGCATTCGGAGACACAGCGGACGAAAGAGAACAGCGGTACAGAGACCGAAACGTGTCCGGAGTGCAGCGGTGACATCGTTGGAACCGACACTGAAGAGCGTACCTGCACGGAGTGCGGTCTCGTCATCGATGGACAGCCGATCGATACCGGTCCGGAATGGCGTGCGTTCAACGCGGCAGAACGGGATTCGAAAGCCCGAACAGGCGCACCGATGACGAATACGCTGCACGACAAAGGTCTCTCGACAACCATCGGGTTCGACACGACCGACGTGTACGGCAAGGCGTTCGATAGTCGAAAGCGCAGACAGCTTCACCGGCTTCGGCGCTGGAATCGGCGCGCACAGACCGAACACGCACGGGATCGAAACTTGCTACAGGCGCTGGGAGAGATCGATCGAATGGCCTCAGCGCTCGGACTCCCTGAGCCAGTTCGAGAGACCGCAAGCGTGATTTATCGGCGGGCGTTGTCGGCGGACCTATTGCGAGGCCGCTCCATCGAAGGAATGGCGAGCGCCGCTCTCTACGCCGCCGCACGGCACGAACGTGTCTCCCGCTCAATTGATGAGGTGACCACGGTCAGCAGAGTCGATGCGCTCGAGATCAAGCGGGCCTACCGATACATCGATCGAGAACTCGGACTCGGAACGCCGCCAGCACATCCGAGCGAGTACGTCGGGCGATTCGCGTCCGAACTCGACTGTGCGGAAGAGACGGAGCGGCTCGCACGGGAGTTCATCGAAACGGTCGTCGAAGAAGGCGTCCACAGCGGCAAGAGTCCGGTCGGAATCGCCGCGAGTGCGCTGTATGCGGCCAGCCAAGTCCGCGATCGTCAGTTGACACAGGCGGCCATCTCGGAGACGGCAGACGTCAGCGAAGTGACGATCAGGCTTCGGTATCGCGAGATCTTCTCCGCCGTGGGTATCGGCAACGATCGATAGAAGGGGTCACTCATCGAGCCAATCGAGGAAACTCCCTTCGATGAGCGTCTCCGATTGAGCGTCGATGTAATCCGATTGCATGCCCCAGATCGCCTGTGCGAACGGTTCACCCGCCTCCATTCGTGTTTTGACTCGGTCGTGTTTCCAGCGGGCCGGCGTCATCCGCCGATCGACACGTTCTCTAAGTGGTCGAATGTATCGGCTGGCTTCCTCGGCGTCGAATCCTCGGAGTTCGAGACCGTCGCGGGCGAACTCGAACAGTTCAGCGTACAGTTCCTCGGTATCGGTCGTCTCTGTTCCGGCGGCGGTCACCCACTCCAACTCGGCGTCGAGGCCGTCCCGGACGGCGCGGTAGAAGTTCGCTTCGGCAGTCTCCCACGGCTGATCGAACACGGGATGTTCACGGCGTGGCAGACTCTCTAAGAGTCCCGCGAAGACGGCGAGCAGCGAGATCGTCCCTCGGACGGTCGGCTGGCCGGGGAGCGGGCGGAACTCGATTCGGGCGTTCGCGCTCGTCCGCGTCGGGCCGTCGAAGACCGGGCGAACCCACCGCCAGAAGCTTCCGTGCGTGTGGCGAAAGTGTGCGAACTCGTCGTCGAATCGGCCGGTGGAATCCAACTCGGCTGGGACGACGGTCGCATCATCGGCGATCTGGTCGATCGCTTCGTCGATATCGTCGATATCCGCGGGGAACGTCACTTTCTCTGTATTCGCGGGATTGAGCACCGACTCGAAGACCGGAACGCGGTTTTCCATCCAGCACTCTTCGAGGACGGTATCGCCGTCGGCATCGTACAGATCCGGCGGGAAAAACGGTGAGTTGACAGAAAGCGCCAACAGCGGCCCGGCGATCCGAAGCGCATAGCGGAAGTTTTCGGGGAGATCGTGAGCGTGTGCGACCTGGTAATGCGGCTGGATCGAGGTGATCAGACTCTCCGGCATCACGGTATCGGCCGACAGCGAAACGTGCGGCGCGTCGAGTTGGAGTTCCGCGGCGTAGTCGGTGTTGGCCATCGCGTGGTATCGGACCGCCCGCGACATGTTCGTCGCCATCCGAACACCGTCTTCTTCGATGCTGTCGGTGAGGTACTCCGAGGCAGTCTCCCCGATCGGCGGCACCGTCCAAATCCCGTCGCTAACGAGCGACATCCCCTCGCGGGCGACCTCTGTCTGGGCGGCGTCGAGTTTCGCCTGAACCTCCGCCTCCTGTGCGCGGATCCCGTATCGAGAAAGCGGTTGCGGGACCGTCGATAACTCGGCGTTGTGGAGGCCGAGTTCCTTTTCGAAGCCGATGTATTCGAGGAGTCGTCGAGGAACCCTCATGAGGGCGTCCGTCTCGTCGTCGACGGCGTAGAATTCGTACTCTAATCCGACGATCGCCTGTGGATTATCGAACGTCCCGTCGGCGATTTCCTCTCGAAGCGCCTCCGTTTCGGCTTCGACTCGCGACGCGAACGTCTCACTGTC
>SKKJ01000029.1 GCA_007121575.1 Natronomonas sp. | reverse complement strand
GAGCGGGACCGTTTATAAACAGGATGGGAATGAACGCGAATGGACCTCTCTCGATTTGCCTGTCGAAGGCCTCATCAAAGATATCGTCTCCGCCGAGCACGCCTACGCCATCACTGATGAGGGTACGTTCCTCGTCAATGCCGGTGATGGATGGCGATACCGATCGATCGGTATGTCGGGCGTCACCGGCTTGGCCGTATTATAAACTCTCTCGAACTTCCCACCGACTCTCCGATCGTTTATATACGAAAACGAGGCCACCCGCTGTATGCACTGACGAGTCGTCGACGGCCCGAAAGCGAAAGCGTGGTGGACGGGCCGTCGAAATGGGCCATCACCTGTTCGCCCTTCTTACCCGGTGAGTTCCCGATCACGGTTTTGGGGATACCGCTGTTCTGCGACGGCGAACGCGAGCGTGCTGGCGAGGCCGATGAACGTCCCCGTCGTCAGCGTCACCGCGAGATACGACAGTCCTGCGAACGGTAACGAGACGAAGAACGCGCTCAGACCGTGCAGAACTACTGCGATCGCGGTGACGTAGAACGGCGCGTTGAGGTACCGCCACCGGAAGCCGCCGGCGAGATACTCGTCGGTGATCCGTCCGAGTGCAGCGACAATACCCGCGGCAGCGACCCACTGAACCGACCCGTACACGAAGGCAGCCACAGCCCGGATCGGCTCGGAATCGTCTCCAGCAAGCGTTTCCATCGTCTCGACCCCACCGACACTTCCAACGAAGATCAGTGCCGCCGCCACGACGTACGTGATAAGCTGTACTCGTCCCGAAAAGAGCCCGACCCGAATTCGCTCTAAGACTTCGTCTATCGTCTCTTCGAGCCCGAGTCCACGGAAGAGAACGTATAGGCCCAGTAGTGCTGAGATAACGCCCAGCGTCGACCCCGGGAGACCGACCATCTCGGCCGCGATCGAGATCGGATAGATGAGCAGTAAGATCCCGAGCGGAATGAGGATCGTTCCCCGCGTTTCGGGATCTGCGAGCACCTGCTTGAACGTATAGTACATCGATTCGAGGTCTTGCGCTTGCCGGACGACGACCCGTCGAACGCCGTCGATCGGCACGCGCGAACGGATGACTGGTAGCACGCTTTCGTCTTGTGCGCCGTCGGTGACGACGATCGCTCGCACGTCTTCGCCAGTCGAGAGCGATGCGAGCACGGTATCGACCTCTTCACCGACTTTTCTATTCGCCGAAACGTCCGCTTTTGCGGTTCCGGTGACGACCGCTACCTCAACGGATTCGTCGTCGATCGTGTCGTACAGATGAATCCCCTGAAAACAGACGTTGACATCCGAATCTTCGGGGTCTGCGGTCGCTAACGCGACCGCGGCTGCCTCGACGTTTCCCCGGCCGATAACGGGCGTGTCAAACGCCGTCTTTCGGCCGAGATCGTCGTCCAAATCGACACACAGGATAAGCAGCATCGTCGTTATACCTTCTTTTACGTCGTTGGTTAAGTGGTTTCTCCCCGTTGTAATGACGCGGCTACTCGATCGGCCACTATCTTATAAATCGATCGAAGAGGCGGCGCTCGTGGAGCGCCATGAGCAAATAGAGTAACGGAACAAGCAGAAAGACGATCGAAAGCGCCGCGACGAATAGCGCTGGCCCGGTAAACAGCTCTGACATGGTTGACGGTATGTTGGGATTCGCCTAATCGTTTCTGACCCGTTTATCGCGTATCGCTCACGCCACCACCGAACGCGGAGAGATCGCTTTGTACGCCGGCGGCCAGCGTCGATTTCCGCCGGAGGTCGTTCATCGATACCGGTAACTGTGGGACGAGCTCTCGAAGTGCGCCATGGAACGTTTCGGCTACGGCCGGTTCGTTGCTAAACGCATCGCGTATCGATTCACGAATTTGCCAGACACCGACGGGTGCCCAGTACTCGTTGGTGGCGTGGCGGATGACGAACACTGTTGCCTGTCGATCACGATCGGCGAGCGCTTCGAGCACGCCGAGCCGTGCGGCGTAATACGCACCAGACGTCTCTTCGACGTAGCTAGTTCGCCCGTTGTATCCTTCGCTGTCTGCAGCCATATACAGCTGCCCGTTCGGATCGGGATTCCAGATACTACCCGGTGCTTTCAACTCCAGTAGCTCGAACTCCCAATCGCCCGGCGTGGCGATAATCCAGTAATCGTTGCCCACGTAGCTGTTGTGCCAGACGAGCGTTTGATCGATAGATGAAGCGTTTCGGATGGTGCCACGAAGATATTTTCCGATCGTATCATCGACGGCCGTAATTGACCATCGCGTCGGAACGAGTCGTCTCTGCGCCCCCTGTCCTAAGGCACCCACCGAGAGCACGTTGTCGATGTCGTAAACATCGAATCCGCGACGGTAGAGGTATGTCATCGCTCCTTCAGCACGCCAGTCGTCATCCGAGAGCGTTTTTTGTATCGCTCTTGGAACGGAAGGGTTCTCTGTCACACGGGCCGTCTCCGTACTCGCACGCGGGCCCCTCGGTGCCGCGATATCTTCGAGCGACCCATCGAGGTCGAATCCCGGCCTTCCATCGAGATCGAGTTCGATATCGACCGGGCGGTCCGCGATCGCGACCTCTCTTTGGGTACCGACGAAGCCGTCCCAAACGTCATAGACGTCGACGTTCGACCGCCGCGTAGAGTTCAATAACCCCGTTCGTCGCTCGAAGACATCGTCGATGCCGTATCCCTGTCTGTACCACTCGTCGGTTGTTACGTACGATTCGGCGTCGGCCTCGTTACCGACGGGAGCGAGAAGCCCCGCCGATACCCGCGGATAGTGCGAGCGCCCGACGAACACTGACGGTGCGGTCGATCCGACCAACGTCTCTCCAGAAAGCGTCTCGTCG
>SKKJ01000283.1 GCA_007121575.1 Natronomonas sp. | reverse complement strand
GTCGATCTGCAGGCGTGTCAGATGACGATCGATCTGTTGGGCTACGATGAATCCGACTTCTACGACGGTGTGACGACTGGTGTCGGCGCCGCGTCGGCGTTTCAAGAGATGGTCGAGGCGGACATTCAGCTGCTCGTCTAAAGAAAACAGCGAGAGTTCCACGGGTCACCTGACCCGTGGTCGTTTACAACGGCTTTCAGATCACTATCTATCGGATTCTCTCGTCCGCTATTCGTTTATTTATAACTGTCACTTCAGCTGTTGACTGAGCTGTTCTCGGTATAAAACGTCGTTCGTGCTAGATCTGTCGTTCGATACTGAAACCCGTTCGGCTATTAGAACGGCGCTTCCGGCCCTTCGTCGTCGTTTTCGTCTCCACCTTCGCCGGGGAACGATGGGGAGGTCTGCCCGCCCATCATACCTTCGTCTCCGCCCATGCCGGTGTCGGCGTGAACTGTGTTGATCTCGGGGATCTCCTGGGTCATGCGGCTTTTGATCGCTTGGATCGTCATCGGCGAGATGCCACACCCGGAGCAGGCGCCACCGAGCATGACGGTAACCTCACCCTTCTCTCGATCGAGGTTTCGGATCGCGGCGCTGCCGCCGTGCATCTGGATCTGCGGGAAGTTGCGGCGCAGGAAGTTCGTAATTCGCTCGCGAAGTTCGTCGTCGGTGTCGGCCGTTTCGGTGCTCATACGTCCGCATACGGGTCGCACCCGTATGAAGATTTGGCTCTCGACCGATACTCACATCCCTTGGCGATGTCTGACGTGGATTTATGCGATCTGCTGATGTGTTTCGCCGTATGTATACACGTCGTCATCTGCTCGTTGCCGCCGGAATCGCCGCGACGGCGGGCTGTACGGGCGCGTTCGGGGACGAAGGCGGACAGCAGACCGAGCGTGGTGCTGTTCGGCTCGAAGAGCTTTCCGTCCAGAACAATCACCACCGCGATCAGCGACTTCAGCTAGCGGTCGAAGCCGACGGTGAAATGGTCCATCTCGGAACGTACGACCTCACGGGAGATGGTGGGACTCAGACGATCGGCGGCGAGTGGTCCGACGGCGCGGACTCCTACCGCGTTCACGCACGACTCAACGACGAGCCGATTCAAACGGCGGCTGTCACCGATGGAATCGGCTCGGGTGCGGATTGTATCCGCGTGTTGATCCGGATCGATTCCGATGGCGAACTCACGGTCTGGCACGGTACGAACTGTGGGTCAGACGCGGACGACGCTGACGAGTTAGAAAGCGTGTGAACTCCCCCTACCCGAAGGTCCGTTCGAGTTCCGCTTCGAGTTCTTCGACGTAGGTTTCCAGCACCGCTTCGAATCGGTCTTTCTCGGCCTCGACAGCCGTCAATCGACCGTACGGATCGTCAGGGAGGTCGACGTAGAACGACTCGGTCTCGTCGTCATAAAACGGCTCGGATTCGTTGAGCACCTGTTGATCGATGCCGTGGATGAGCGTCGAGTCGTACTGCTCGTTCATCCGATTGAAGACGCTTTTGTATGCCTGCTGCAGCTGTGGAAACAGCTCTACGTATTTCTGTGTATCGAACGTGTCGGCATCCATGCCCGGCGGTTGGATGGCGACGATTAAAAGCCGGTCGGACTGACGTTCGCACGGCTCGTCGGCAAGCCTTCGGCGGAGCACAACCGATTTGACCCCAACCACCGATTGCCCCGTATGTACCGAAGTGGTCGCTTCGTCGCCTCCCATGTCACGCCCACGAGCGACGAGCAGATTCAGCCGAACGGCGTGGATCTCACGCTCGATGCAGTTTTCGAACAGCGCGAACCGGGTCGCATCGACCGAGAGGGAAAAACCGTCGGCGAGCGCCGATCGATCGAGCCCGATATCGATCACTCCGACGCATCGGCGACCGGTGAACGGAGCGTCTTCCGGCTCTCTCCCGGCGGATACATCGTTCGATACGGAGAAACGGTTTCGATTCCGAAGAACCACATCGGATTCATTTACCCTCGATCCTCGCTGCTTCGAAACTCCTGTATGCTCGATACGGCCGTTTGGGACGCCGGCTACAAAGGCAAAGGAGAGGGTCTCTTGGAGGTGTATCACGAGATCGAAATCGAATCGGGCGCACGGATCGCACAGTTCGTTCTCGCCGGTGCCGACCATGAGGGGACGTACGCCGGAAGCTACCAAGGCGAAAACCTCTGAGTCGATATACTGAGACGAAAATCCCCGAACCGAAATTTTCCTTCAAAAATCCTGCGTTTATAGGTGCGTAATCGTCTCTCGAACCAGTTCCTCGTCGGCCCATTTCGCTGGGATATACGCGACCGGCGAATCCGCGCCGGCATCCCGATACCGTTTGAAGCTCTCGGCGGCTTCTTCGGGCGTACCGGCCGCGCCGAACGCCGAGAGCATCTCGTCCGTGACGCCGGCTTCCGCTCCCGCTTGCCGATCGCTTTTCCATCCCTCTCGGATCGCTTTCGCCTCCTCCTCGTAGCCGAACGAGGTGATCGTATTCGCGTAGAAATCGCCCATCGCGCCGACGTAGAATGCGATGATCGACCGGACGTGTTCGCGGGCGGCATCCGGATCTTCCTCGGAGATGCAGGTCGGGACCCACGGAGCGATATCGAGGTCGTCGATCGACCGATCGCTGCGTTCGGCACCGCGTTCGATATCGTCCAACGCCTCGTCCAACCGCGTGTTCGGCACCAAAAGCGGAATCCAGCCGTCGGCGAACTCGCCGGTCAACTGGCGGTTTTTCTCACCGATCGCGGCGACGTAGATCGGACATTCGTGATATCGCTCCATATCGAGTGAAAACCCGGATAGCTGGAAGAGCTCGCCGTCGTACTCGACTCTTTCGCCTGCCAAAAGCGCGCGGATGATCTCG
>SKKJ01000011.1 GCA_007121575.1 Natronomonas sp. | reverse complement strand
GTGTCATGAGCAGTCAGGTCCCGGAGTTCTCGTTGTCGAACGCGGCTGCCGGTCCGGATCCGTTCTCCTTGTCGACGCTGCCCGACGACGTACAGTTCGTCGTTCTGTTCTTCCAGCGCGACCACTACTGCACGAACTGCCGACAACAGGTGCAGGAACTCGCAGATCGGATCTATGAGTTCCACGAACGCGACGCGGAAGTCGTCTCGATCGTCCCGGAGCCGCTCGAGCGCGTCGAATCGTGGCAAGAGTCCTACGACCTCCCGTATCCGCTGTTGGCGGACCCGGAGGCGGAAGCGGGTGACGCCTACGATCAGCCGGTCCGATTCGGTATCCTCGGTCGGTTTTCCGATTTCTTCGGCCGGATGCCCGAAGTCGTTCTCATCGACCGACGCGGCTCGGAGCCGGAAATCGCGTACGTTTATAAGGGTTCGTCGACGTTCGACCGGCCCGATATCGACGAGCTGCTGGACGAGATCGACGCCCTTCGGGACGGTTCGTAATCGTTCGTTTCGACTCCACGGTTGCTTTTCACGACCGTCCGGTGTGTTCGAGTGACACACTCTTGCACACGCTTCTTATAGTCGAACGTTGACCGACTCAGTATGGATGAAGTCGATCTCTTGGTTATCGGCTCCGGCTCCGGGCTCGATGTCGCGAACGCCGCGGTGAATCAGGGTCAGTCGGTCGGGATCGTCGAGAGAGGCCCGCTCGGTGGGACGTGTCTCAATCGGGGCTGTATCCCCTCGAAGCGGCTTCTGTACCACGCGGAGGTGCTGGAACGAGTCGAGCACGCCGGCGCGTTTCACATCGACGCACACGTCAGCGACGTGCGATTCGAGGCCATCGTCGAAGAGGTGAACGCCTCGGTCGAGGCCGACGCCGAATCGATCCGGAACGGACTCCGCTCGTCACCGAAACACGACCTCTACGAAGGGACGGCCCGATTCACCGACGACCGAACGGTCGAGATCGTCGACGGCGAGGACGAGGGCGCTCGTGTTCGAGGCGAAACCGTACTGATCGCCGCCGGAACGCGCCCCTCGATCCCGAGCATCACCGGGATCGAGGATGTGAACTATCTGACCAGCACCGAAGCGCTCCGGTTGCGAACGCCGCCCGATCGTCTCGTGATCGTCGGCGGTGGGTATATCGCGGCCGAACTCGGCCACTTTTTCGGGACGTTCGGGAGCGATGTGACGATTATCGGCCGGCGACCGAACCTGCTGCCGGAAGCCGACGCGGAGATTGCCGAAGCGTTCTCCAAACGATTCGCCGAACGGTTCACGGTCCATACCGGGTACGCGGCGACGGCTGTCTCGGAATCGGACGGCACGGTCACCGTCGAAGCACGGCCCTACGAGTACGGGCCGGATGGCGGCCTCAGCGAAGCCGACTCGGTGACCGCGGCCGGAGACGCGTTACTCGTCGCCGCCGGGCGGACGCCGAACACGGATCTCCTCGACGTGGCTGCGGCGGGGGTCGAAACAGACGAGAACGGCTTCGTCGAAACCGATGAGTATCTGCGGACGACCGCCGAGAACGTGTGGGCGCTCGGTGATATCGTCGGCGAGTATCTACTGAAACACAGCGCGAACCACGAGGCACGGGCGGTCGCTCGGAACCTCTTCGGTGCCGAGCTTCAGCCGGTCGATTACGCCGCGATGCCCTTCGCCGTTTTCGCGTCGCCGGAGGTCGCGGGCGTCGGCGCACGCGAAGCGGAACTTCGAGAGGCCGGACGCGAGTACGCGACTCGAACGTACCGGTACGACGAGACGGCTCGCGGCGGCGCGATGAAAGCTGACGGGTTCCTGAAGGCGATCATCGATCTCGACGGAAACATCCTCGGCTGCCATATCCTCGGCCCCGAGGCGTCGAATCTGATTCAGGAGGTCGTCGTCGCGATGACCGCCGGATCCGGCACGGTGCAGGACATCCGCGAAGCCGTCCACATCCATCCGGCGCTTTCAGAGGTCGTCCAACGCGGTTTTTCGGGCCGTTTCACCCGTGCCGGGGACGGACTTTCACATTGAGGTGAGAGAGCATTCCCACAGAGATACGGCCGAGCGAAACGCACGGTTCGGGTCACAACACCATCGATCGGACGCGGCGCACCCCATCGAAGTCTTTCAACTCGTAGACGAGCCCGCGGACCCGATCGGCGTCGCCGTCGACGAACAGCGTTTCGAGACACCACTCGCCGTGGTGGGCGTGACTCGTCGAGACGATGATGTCCTGATACTCGTGTTGGACGCCGTGGAGCCGTCGGATCACGGCTTCGTGCTCGTAGTCGAAGACGACCGCGCCGACCACCGGGCCCTCGATCGCTTCGAGGAGTTCGTGCCGCTCGATATACTCCGCCATCGCCTCTCTGATCGCCCGCGATCGAGATTCGAGCCCTTCCGCTCGCCACGTCGCGTCGAACCGCTCGAGTTCCGCTTCGGAGACGGCCAGACTAGTTCGCATACCTTCCGATACGTTCGAGGGTAGTTATCGGTTCGGCTTCGAATTATTATCGACCCCCGAAATCGGTAGTAACAAGTGGTTTACTCGTCTTCCGGTGACTCTTCGATATGGATCTCGGATTGGTCGCCGGCGTCGTTGCCCTCGGCGCGGTTCACGGGGTGCTCCCGGATCACGGGTGGCCGATCGCGGCGACGTACGCGCTGGACCGCCCCCGAAAATGGATCAGCGGCACGCTCGCCGCCCTCATCCTCGGTATCGGCCATCTCTTCAGCAGCGTGGTGCTCGTGCTCGCGTACTTCTGGTTCGCGACGTTCGCGGCGTTCGCCGAAGGGCCGTGGCTCAAACCGCTGGCGGGCGTCGTACTCGTCGCGCTCGGCCTCTATGAGTATCTGAACCGAGGTCACGGACACGGACACCTTCACG
>SKKJ01000354.1 GCA_007121575.1 Natronomonas sp. | reverse complement strand
TTGCTGGTCATCGTCGTCGCCCTTTTCGTCGGCCTGGGGATTAGCGGATACGGGCAGTTTCTGGGCAGTTCCGCGCTCGTCATCGCCGCCGGAACCCTCGCCGTCGGTGTCGCCGCACAGACGGTCATCGGCTCGGTCGTCAGCGGGCTGGTCCTCGTCGTCGACCCGGAGTTCAACATCGGGAACTACATCGAGTGGCCGGACGGGGAAGGCGAAGTCAAATCGATCACGCTCCGCGTTACTCGCGTCCAGACACCCGGCGGGAAGCTCATGACGGTTCCGAACACGACGCTGACGAGCGAGACGGTCACTCGTCCGTACGGTCGGGGTCGCCATCGCGTCGTCGAACATATCGGGCTCGCCTACGAGGACGACATCGACGAGGCGCTCCGGCATCTCCGGGATGCAGCGACCGAGCTCGGCGGCGTTCTGGCCGAGCCGGAACCGAGTGCGTACGTCGAGGAGTTAGGCAGCGATGCGGTGATCGTCCGCGTTCACTACTGGATCGAAGATCCGCGACATCGAAACATCCTCGGCATCCGGTCGGCATACGCACGAACCGTCAAAGACCGGCTCGAACGGGCCGACATTACGATCAGTCCGGCCTCGGAGCGCGAACTTCGAGGCCGGATCGCGGTCGTGGACTCGGATTCAGCCTCCTCGTGAGGGCGGAAGTTGACCCGGCTCGCACCGACGCGAGGACAGCGACCCGAACGCTTTCGGGAGAACATATACTCGGACGCTCGCGCTACGTCGGCTATGGGCAGTGACCGACCGACTGCGGAAAGGGAGTTAGACGTTCGGGAGATCGACGGCGAGCCGTTCAGCGACATCATGGCGGCGCTCGATTCGCTCCCGAGCGACGAGTCGCTCTTGTTGATAAACGGCTTCGAGCCCCGACCGCTGTATGAGGTGCTCGAACAGCGCGGCTTCCGGCATGAAACGACCAATCCCGACCCGGACCGGTGGTACGTTAAGATACGGCACGAGTGACGATCGGGCGGATATATAAATGCACCCGGGGAGAACGCATGAAAACAGGAGAGACTGTACAGTGACTGAGTATATATAATTTATATGCACATTTATCGATTATTTATAACGATGTGCAGACAGCGTATGAAAGAATGCTAACGCATACTCAAAGGGAGATGCCCGATGAACGATCGTATATAAACGGGGCATGAGTCACTTATAAATGATTGCGCTATGACGGCGACGGTCTCGAAATGGGCTCGGCGATACGTCCTCGCGAGCGTTTTCGCCCTCCTCTGTTGGCAGGTCGGAGCGCTGGTCGGCGCGCCGACGCGGACCGAGGTCGTACTCGGCGTCTTCGGGTTCGTCCTGCATATGATATTCGGGAAGGCGTACGCGCTCGTTCCGGCGTATTTCGAGAGCCAGCTCGCGTTTTCGCGAGGACCGGCCGTTCAGTTCCCGTTCGTCGTCGGTGGGACGGCCGGGCTCGCCGCCTCCTCGCTCGACGTCGGCCCCGCGTGGGTCGCCCCCGCGAGCGCGGGCCTGTGGCTGTTCGGCGTCGCCGTGTTCGTCGCTACGTTGGGCGTAACGATCGCCCCGAATGTATATAAGGGCGAGACGGGGACCGGCGAGCATAACGCCGCGTTGCGGCCGATCGATCGGCTCGCGAACGCCTTCGTCCCGGTGGCGCTGTCGTACCTGCTCGTCGGCTCGTACGAGACGGCCGCGCTCTACGGGGCGGTCCCCCCGATATTCGATGGGGTCTCCGCGCAAGCGTCACACCTCCTCGCCGCGGGGACGGGGGCACTGCTCGTCTTCGCGCTCGGGTTCAGACTCCTCCCTCGGTTTCTCGGAGCGCGTCCACCCGTCTGGGCGGTCCAAATCGTGCTTCCGGCGGCGACCGTCGGCCCGGCGTTGATCGTCGTCGGAATCGCAACGCCGTCGTTGTTGCTCGTCGGCGCGCTCCTCGAAGCGATCGCGGTCTGTCTGTTCGCGCTCGCCCTGTTTCGGATGGGCATTCAATCGGATCGTCGACGGATCGGGATATACGGCGTGTTGGCCGGTGCCGTATTCGGAGTCGGCGGCGTGCTTGTCGGCGTCTCGTTCGCGTTTGATACCGCCGCGATCACCGGCCCGATGACGATGCTTCACCTTCGGTTCAACGTGCTCGGCTTTTTGGGCCTGACGATTATCGGGATGGCGTACCAGTTCTATCCGCCGTCCATCGGACGCTTTCGAGGGTCCTCGAACCGGACCGCGTTCGTTTCGATCTTCGGAATCGCGCTCGGATTACTGTTTCACGCCGCCTCGGTTCTCGCGGGAAGTGACGGACTCGCCACGGTCGGCACGCTTTCGACGCTCGGAGGGTCGATCGCGTACGCGTATCTGCTTTTGAGCGTGTTCGCGACGAGAAAATGAGAGACGATACGCCGACGACGCAGGACGGGAGACGCGACCGCTATTCGTCTCGCTTCGGGAACTCGGCGACGAACTTGTTCGGTTTCTCTTGTTGCACCGCGTACCCGTCCGCATCGAACGACGAGATCTCGGCGACCATCTCGTAGTACAGCGGTTTCGGTTCGTGATCGTTCACGATCGTCAGCGTCTCTCCGGGCTCCATCGCGTCGAAGGTCTCATGGATTTTGCTGTGTCGGTTAACTGGGGGGATCTCACGGACGTCGAGTCGTGGCATACGTCCGTTCGTCGTCGGCGCGGCAGATGCATCTTGAGCCGAACATATCCGGGGGGAGCCGTCCATCGAATACGGCCGAATATGTTCGGACATACCCATTCACGGCGGGAGCGATGAGTCGGACGTATGCCATCGACCCAATCGCTCTCGGAACTGCGAGCGACGCCGCACGCCGTCGTCTTTCCGGAACACGAGCCGAAAACGATCCGCCTCGAACTCGAA
>SKKJ01000380.1 GCA_007121575.1 Natronomonas sp. | reverse complement strand
TACCGATTCACGGCCGTCATGCGTGAGTCGGGTCGCCTCGGCGCTGAACTCGTATTCGAGAGCGTGGATCGCACCGGTTTCGGCGAGCAGCATCGAGACGGTTCCTCCGGTAACCGAATCGAGCGTATACTGCGTCCGCGCGGTTTTGGGCTGGGCAAGCCCGACCGAGTCGGCTTTCGAGACTTCGCCAGTGTAGCGCGCATACGACGGCGATTCGGATTCGGACTCGTCTCCATTCCCCCCTTCGGTGACGATCCCCTCGAAGTCGAACGACGCGCTCTGAAGTAGCGATGGGGCGGTCGTTTCCTCGAACGGGTATCGGTTGAACCCGCCGCTCGAGGTGATCGGATCTGCGGTTTGTGCCCGCCATCGACCGGTTCGATCGGCGTTGGGGTCAACGGACTGAGCGACGGTGGTTTCGGGGGTTATCCACCAGTTCGTCTCGACGTCATTCTTTATCTGCCGTTCGTGAATGAGTTGGTCGTCGATTTCGTAGGTCAGTTCGACGACGTCCGTGGACGCGTCTGCGTAGTCGAGTTCGTAAGTGTGAGTCGCACGATACCGGTGTTGATCGTCGACGAACTGCCGAGTCCCCGCCACGACCGTCTCGGTGACGATGCCGCCTCCGTTCGCACCCGGTGGAAAATCGAACGCTTCGGGTTCGCCCGCTTCGTCGGTTTCATCGCCGCTTCCATCACCTCCATTTCCTCCGTTACCTTCACCGCCAGTATTTTGAGTTTCGTGCGGTTCCTCCCCATTCCCGAGACAACCCGCGGCACCGGCTAGCCCCGCACTTCCAACGAACGTAAGCAATCGCCGCCGGTCGATGAGCTCTTCCATAATACTCTCTTCTGTGAGAGTTGTGATTGATCGATTCAAATACGTTGGTACGATATCGAAACGTGAGTCGGGATGAATCTCGTGGACGCAAAGCATGTGGGACGTTTCGGCGATCGACCTCCGTCGTGCTGATTAAGCAAATCTTCTGCGAATAGTGGGTTCATCCCTCGAAATCGGGTTAGTTGCGGGCTAACGACGGGGAAGTCGGTGCTTGTTGTGCTGTATATTCTCATTTACAACTTCGTTTTCCCTGCTACGTTCTCATACCGCCTAGCCTTTCGAATCGTGCCTCAGAGCGTTCGTCGCACGAGTCACCGGTGCGGGCGGTGTGAAAGTTATGAAACGCCGCCAAATGCTAATCGGAACCAGTGGAATCGTCGCGGCAGGCATCGGAGCTGCCGCGTTTTCGGGGACGGCAGCCGCCGGAGTAGAAACCGGGCTGTTCGGGATCGACGAGACGTACGAGATCGACTCCCAATCGGGTCGCCTCAGCAGTCTCACCGTCGAGAACATCTGCGTCATCGCGACGTGGCAGAACTTCGACCACCCGGTCGATTCGGTCGAATGGACGCTCGAAACCTCTCTCGACGGCGATGAGCCGGTCGAGATCGGCACCGCGTCCGTCGACGAACTCGAGCCGGCTTACTCGAACGAATCCGGTGTCACCGCGAAGATGGATGACGTCGATCTCGTGGCGGTGTTCGGCCAGGAGGCGTTCGAGGTCGAGTCGGACGAGCTCTACGACGGAACGGACGTTACCGAAGAGTTCGATCTCGTGTTCACGCTGCCCGTGGTCGTAACCGACGTTCAGGGGAACTCTCTCGAGGAGTCCGTCTCCGGAGATACCGACCTCGGTATCACCAATCTCGGAGCGAGTGTCTCGGGCGGTGGTACCGGTGAGCTTAGTGATGAAGACGAGTCTGGTGACGAGTACGACAGTGACTAATGGGGCGTTCGATCCATGAGACGAAGACAACTACTGTGTGGCGTCGGCGTTGTCGGCGGGTGTGTCGTTAGCGGTGTGGGTCTCGGTACGGTAGCGGCAGCGTCGTCGGTCACCGAGTTCACAGTGAGCGATGCTCACGTCGAGACGGCTACGAATGAACTCGAGGACCTGTGGATCCGTCAGATTCAGGTGGAGGCGTCGTGGTCCGGCTTCGATGCACCCGCCGCTCTCGTGGAGATGGCGCTCGATATCACCTACGAAGACGAGACGATCGAGGACGCCTCCACCCATCAGATCGAGCTGGCGGGCGACGAATACGAAGGTACCGTCGAGAGTCAATTACCGAGCGTGGACCTCGTTTCCACCTTCGAGTCACAAACGTTCGAAATACGAGATGGAGGGCCCGAAACGTTCGATTTCTCGTTCACGCTCCGGCTGATGGTACACGATACGGCCGGACGTACGGTTACGACGGAATCAACCGATGCGGCGACGGCGATCGTCACACACAAATCGGACGACGTCGTCGATGTTCTCGGCAACATCGTCATCACGACGGACGGTACTACCGCGACGATATTCAACGGAAGCGACGAGGACGTGTGTGTCACGCTCAGATGGCGACATTCAGGGCACGGTGAGGAGGAGACACAGACGTTCGTACAGAGTGACGAAGCGGTACAACAAGAGCCCCCGGGAGGGGCACCAGGTGCGCCATCGTACGATATCGAAGCGGTCGGATACGAACTGGGTGGGTGCTGACGATGCCGACTCGCCGCAAAACGCTCGCCGGTGGTGCAGGCGCGCTTGCGTTGATAACGGGTGTCGTATTTCTGAATCGGGACGAGGGAACTGAGGGAGGATCCGACGATGAAACGGAGCATGTCGGACCGGAATCTGAACCGGCACCGGAACCAGAGCCGACTTCAGAACCTGAACCGACGCCGGACTCGAACGAACCTGACGCCCGCTTCGAAACGGCGATCGACTTCCCGGACGAAGACCAGCGGATACACGATAACGTCGAGTTCGCTGTGACGATCGAAAACACGGGGGATGTCGCCGCCGAGTATATTGTCGTCGTTGAACTAGACCGTATCGACCCGGACACCGACTT
>SKKJ01000018.1 GCA_007121575.1 Natronomonas sp. | reverse complement strand
CTGGAGTGAGCTCTGCGCCCGGTTGCAGACGGATCGGGTAGACGAACGCGGCGATCGACGGCTCCTCAACCGGCCACAGCGAGATCGTACCACCCGCATAAGCCATACTCCAGCCGTCAGGGCGGCCGACGTCGAATCCGATGTATTCATCGGTGAAAACCGAGAGTTCACAGTCTTCGTCTTCGTTCTGGGACGGCACGGACTCAACCCGACCGTGGCCGTCCGAATCGCCGCCTTCGGTGTCAGCATAGCCCGTGATCGACCCACCAGCGACGGCACCGGCGATGCCGAGTACGCGTCTCCGATTCATGCTTCTGTCCGGCAGTATCAGCGAACTGTTCGCCCCTTCGCATGCCGTTTCTTTTTCGGGATCCCTCATTGACGGTCATCTATCTCGGATGAAGCCATCAATTATACAAATAGGGTCCCGTTCGTTCAACCACTGCCGCTGAAATCGTTCGTGCGGCCGGGGGTGATAAGCTCATCGTACTCTCTGGTGTCATATCGTGATTGACACCCTCGATCGAGTGTCGAGATGTGGACTTTCGGACGACCGATCGACTCCGCCTGTCCGGATCCAATCCGCCGAAGGTAACGCTGAATCCCACCTACGTGTAACCCCGCGAGGAGAAGCGAACGGCATCTCCTCTGATGAGATAAAATTCCTCCCCTTTGGTTCAGAAGGATGACCTACGAGGATGTAAGGCGGGACAAACGACTTGAAGGTGGGCATAACTTTGTGTATGGATACCGGTGGCTGGCTGACGTCCACGAAGCGGCGACAGATCCAGGGCTGTCGGGTGCGGTACTCGCCTCACTGATCTGGCGCACTGACAACGAGAATGGAATTCAAGGACACAACGCAATTCGCGGAGACGTACGCTTGCGTCTTTGTGAGGTGGCTCTTACCGAACTCGGTGAAACAGCGGAATCTGTCGAGAGATTGGTGGGTGGGCCACTGAGAGATGCAAAGTGTGTGTTCAGGAGGTAGTGTGTATTCAGTAGTTGCATCCACGCGAGCGGTGCGAGCGCGATCCTCGGACAGCGAGGCCGGAAACCGAGATGTCCGTCCTTTTCATCGAGGTTTTTCCGCGTTGTATGCAGTACGGGTGCCGAAATGCATAAATTCATCTAGGTATCAGCGAGGTCGACGTTACCATGGTTTGGGAACCGCGCCCCGGCATTATGCTCGCGCTCGACCTCCCTCCTAGCGGATAGATTTCCAATGAAAGCATTCATTATGGAGCAGATTGGTGAGATCGGATCCGCCGAAAAAGATGTCCCGGACGCGGGCCCAACCGACGCCATCGTTCGGCCGACGAAAGGACTTGTCTGCACCTCAGACGTACACACCGTCCACGGCGCGATCGGCGAGCGGGAGAATCTAACGCTCGGCCACGAGATCGTCGGTGTCGTCGAAACGGTCGGCGACGATGTCGACGTGTTCGCACCGGGTGATCGTGTCGCCGTGGGCGCGATCACCCCCGATTGGGGATCGCTCGCCGCCCAGGACGGCCACCCCTCCCAATCAGAGCAAGCCCTCGGCGGGTGGAAGTTCGCGAACGTAAAGGACGGCACTTTCGCCGACTACGTCCACGTGAACGAAGCCGACGCGAACATGGCGCATATCCCCGACGGCGTGTCCGATGAGGCGGCGGTGTACGTCACTGACATGATGAGTACGGGATTTATGGGCGCCGAACACGCCGAGATTCCGGTCGGGGGAACCGTCGCAATCTTCGCACAAGGGCCCGTCGGGCTGATGGCGACGAAGGGCGCAGAGCTTCAGGGCGCCGGCCACATCATCGCCGTCGAGACGGTGCCGAACCGACAGGAACTCGCGATGACCTACGGCGCCGACGACGTCGTCGATTTCAAAGACGGCGATCCGGTCGAGCAGATTATGGAGCTTACCGACGGCGAAGGCACCGACGCCGCCATCGAAGCGCTCGGAACGAGCGGGACGCTCCAACAGTGCGTCTCGGTCACCAAAGCCGGCGGGACGATCTCGAACGTCGGGTACCACGGCGAGGGCGAGCACGTCTCCATCCCTCGAGAGGACTGGGGCGTTGGGATGGCAGAAAAGGACATCGTCACCGGGCTCTGTCCAGGTGGCCGACTCCGATTACAGCGTCTGCTTCGACTCCTCGAACGTGGTCGCGTCGATCCGACCCTCATGACGACGCATGAGTTCGACTTCGAGGACATCGACGAGGCGTTCCGGCTGATGGAGACCAAAGAGGACGACATCATCAAACCGCTCATCCACTTCGAGTGATTTCATACGCGTCGTGGTACGGCGCGCTCAAATCACAGCGGTATCGAGGCGAAATCCTACCGGTTTCAGCCGTGGGAGGAGATCAAAGGACGAGCGTCTTCCGGATACTCTCAGCGGCGAGCCCGGAGTGATTCTAGAACCCGTCGGCTTCCGCAAAAGTCCGCCCTCCCCGAACGGGGTGATTCCATCGTCGTCGGATACGGTGTATCGGCTTGCAGATTTCATAGTTCGAAGTGGTTTCGTCGTTGTTCGGCGCGCTGTCGGTGGCTGCGTCGGTCGTAGTGCTTATCAAGAACTTCTTCGCTCGCATCCATCCGGTCAGATACCAGCGCACGATCCTCGTCATTGAGGCGGTGTGCTGTTACCCGGCCACTCCGGACGTCGTGTGGTGACCGAGCTGACGGGCATCGGCTGAAACTCCCGTGATAGGTGAACTCGCACGTCTGCGGATCGTAATCATGTGGACACTCCGCCCCTCGCCAACAGGGGCGCGACACCCGATAGAGGGTATCCCGCATCGTCGTTACCGAAATGCGGCCGTGAGTCGTTGTAACCTAGGGATGACGCCCTTCATCGTCCGGAACATCGTTCCGAGGGCCGTCGATGTAATCAGCGAGCACCTGCGCTACGTG
>SKKJ01000082.1 GCA_007121575.1 Natronomonas sp. | reverse complement strand
GTCGCGAAGTTTCTCCTCGAAGTCGAGGGCGTCGAACTATCGGTCGACGACGAGTTAGACGCAGAAGATCGTATCTCGAGCGTGATGCGAGAGGTACGTGAATCATCCGCCGCGTTGCGACACGACGAGCTCTCGTGTCCGGACTGTGGACACGAACTCAAAGCCGAAGCGCACTCCGACGAACAGACGGAGTGAGATTGTGAGTATCTCCATGGAGAACGAAACATATTACATCGAGTCATCCTCCTCGTGGAGGACGTCTTCAACGTGTACGAATACTGGATCCGAATCTGAATCGTCGATAAACGTCTGCTCGATGGCCCGAGAGATCGTATCGGTATCGGCGGGCCCACCGGCACGTTCGAGACTCCCGACAGAAGTCGCGGCAAACGGTATCTCGAGCGCGTCATAGACGGGTTCTAAAACACGCGAAATCGATCGTTCGTCCGTTTTCAACGCGATGATACAGCCGCCGACGAGCGCACTTTGACGTTTGACGCGCTGGGCGATTCCGGCCACTTTGCCGTCGGCTTGGAGTGAGTAATCGCCGGGACAGAACGATTCGGGCGGTTCGCCGCGAGCAACCGCAGCGCCGATCGATTCGAACGCGTCAAGCAACCGTTCGGTCGCGTCCTGATATCGGTGCTCGATACTGCAGCGATCGTGGTCGGTCGGGACACAGACGGCGAACGCGATCGTCGAGCCGGTGTATGCGACGGCGCTTCCGCCAACGCTTCGATCGATCGGTTCGTAGCCGGACGTGGAAGCGATTCGGCGAGCCCGTTGGTAGCCATCCGACGTCGCATCACGTCGACCAAACGCGACCTGTCGGGGCGGTGTCCACACCCGAATGGTTCGCTCACCGGTCCGTTCCGTTCGTTCGACGAGTTCTCTCGTGATCCGTCTATCGTCCTCGACATCGGACAGCGATCCACGGACGACGCGCATGAGTAGAGAATACTAACGACGCGGATAAAACGGTACGGGTCAAAGCGCGAGTATGGTTGGTCTGTCGGCGGATGTGATCCGACGGTATGAGCGTTTTTCGCTGTATAACTCACCGTATCCCGCGCACGACGCCGGCTGTGCGATCGATCTATATCCCGCGGAAGATGAGGCGGTCTCGCCAGTTTCTGGCGAAGTACTTGGGACGCGAACCGTTCGATGTCCGAAACAGCCGTACGCCGCCGCCGAAGATTCGCTGATACTCATCGACTGCGGAGCACATATCGCGCGGCTCCTTCATGTCGATCCGACCGTCGAACCGGGCGATGTCGTCGAAACAGGTGAGTCACTTGGAACGCTTATTCGGTCGGGTTTTTTCGGTCGCTGGGTGGATAACCACATCCATCTCGGCTTTCGAACCCCGGGGCAAAACCTCCAGCGAGCGAGTGGCTCGCTTCCGATAGAACCCGGAGTAACGGTTCGAGGCCTTCGTTGGGATGGAGTGGGGACAATACGTGAGATCGGAGCGACGTACGTCCTTCTGGACTCACCAGCGACTGACGAACCGGGATTCACAGCATTGGCAAGCGACGACGGAATTCCGCTTGACGGCGGCTTGCCACATTACCGCCGTGGTGGCGTCTTATCAGCAACGAGCGGCGAGGTCTCGTTACTCGGGACGGCGATCGGCGAAGCCAAAGAGCGAGATATCGAGTGGCGTGACATCGCGGTGTACGCGAACGATCGGCGCGCCACTGGGCTGTCGCTGTTCGCTTCACAGCGCGCCACGGGATCGAAACTCGTGTTTCACGAAGGTCATGACTTTGAAATCGGCGAACAGGTTCGCGTTTCGATCGAGCCGACAGATGCCCCGATCCAACTCGGTTAACAGCCGGCGCTTCACTCCGGGAGAGTGCTGGGCTTCCGCCGTGTTCACCACGGGGCGTCCGATAAGGCATATCCTCCGGTTGCCTCGTTATGGAATATCAATCATCGGCCTTGAGCGATCTCGGAACGAACGGACGGCAATCACGCGTCGAGGTACTCGGATTGCACAGCGATGACCTCGCCCGAATCTGCGCAGTCTGCGTATCGTCGAAGCGGCTCGTCGTTCAACTCTAAGAACGTATGCCCCCACCGAAATTTCCCGAGGATCTCCTCTGCGTGCGCTCGGTGACCGAGGATGCACAACGCGGCGGCGAACGCTTCGACGGTATTGAGTTGAAACGGCGTCCCGTAATTAACCGGGTTTCCGGCGACGAGAAACGGGAGCGAACGGTGCGGACCGTCGAGTTTGAACGCCTCAGCCTCGGCGGTTTCCCACGAGCAATCGAGTGCGACGAGCCGTCCGGTGGCCGCGTTTGCGTCGTTCGTGTCCGCAGGTGAAAGCGCGCGGTCCGCGAAGGGATCGAGGACGATTCCGGGCGGTGTCGTTCGCACAGAGCGGTGAAGCGTCACGAGATCGAATCGGGCGAGTTTTCGAGCCGAACACTTCTTCGGGTCGTCGTTCCCTTCGTACCGGACGTGTAACTCCACGATCACGATTGACGGTACGTGGATAAAAGTCGCTCGGGCACGCGGTCTGGTCAGACGATCACCACCTGTTATTTACTTCCGAGAATCACAGTTCGTATGGACGGTGTTTCGCATGTGCAAGCGTATTATCGGTCGATCGATACAGACGATTACGAGACACTAACCGAACTGTTAGCCGGCGAGTTCGTTCATCGGCGACCGGATATCACGATCGAAGGCCGCGAAGAATTCGTCGCGTTCATGCGAAGTGGCCGTCCGGATCGTGAGACGACACACACGCTCGAAGCGATCTATGCAGAACACGAAGGCGATCGAATCGCGGCGGAAGGAACGCTATACAGAAGCGACGAGACGGAGTGGTTCGGATTCGTAGACAGCTTTGAGATCAGTGAACGAGGGATCCGAAGTATCCGAACGTATACGGACGCAAATCCGGAG
>SKKJ01000270.1 GCA_007121575.1 Natronomonas sp. | reverse complement strand
GACTGTGTTGGTGAGTTTCAGGTCCGAAACGTGAAACTGATCAAGAAAGCTATGGATGAGGCTGTCGAGAACGCGATTGGTCACACTGATCAGTCACCGCCTGAAGTGACAATTACGGTCCAGCGAGATCCGAACGCCAATCAGCTACGAATCTCCGTCGCTGATAACGGACCCGGGATTCCGGTGCTTGAGCGGCAGGTAATCGAGTCGGGTGAGGAGACACCGCTGAGTCACAGTCTCGGTATTGACCTGTGGGTGATGAAATGGATCACAACGACACTCGGTGGAGAGTTGTTGATCTCAGACAACGAGCCCCGAGGGAGCGTGGTGACGTTTCAACTGCCGGTGGTCGGGCCGAATGGCGGATAGAGAGTCGGAGACGAGAGATTGATGCGTTCTTTTGGACCACATCCGAACACGGCCTATCCAGCACGGCCGCCCGCACCGATCAGTGGTTGCGGAGTTCAATAGGGCCAAACGATATGTGACCGAATGCGGCATCAACTAGTCAGTGCCGGTGTCGGGGTCAGTGTCCTCCGAAATCGCAGAGACATCGTCGGATGGGTCGTCCGCACTCGCCGAATCGACGATGCCGTCGGTCCACCGGCCCAACCTGAACCAAAAGACCGCAACGAGGAAACTCGCGAGCGCGCCGACGGCATACGCGATCCAGATGCCGGCGACACCGATGCTCGGACCGACGTCGATAACGAGCACAGTCCCGGGAATCGTAACCGTGCTGAACGCGAGCACGATCGCGATCGGAACGCGAAACACCCACCGCGAAAGAAACGACAGCGCCATTGCGACCTTCGTCTGCCCGGCGCCACGAAACGCCCCTTGTATCACCATCGTGCCGCCGAAGAACGCCCAGAACGGCGCGGTGATCCGCAAGAAGAGAACGCCCTCTTCGATCACGTCCGCATCGTCGATGAAAACGCCCAAGAAGAGCTCGGGAGCGAGCACACACGCCGCGGCGACGGCGAAGAGGACGGCCATCGTGCCACCGGTGGCGACGTGGGTGACGCGTTTCGCTCGATCGGGTGTCGTCGCGCCGAGGTTCTGTCCGACACCGGTCGCCGTCGCCTGTCCCGCGGCCCCGGAGACCGTCCACGAGATGGACATCAACCGAAGCCCGATACCGTACGCCGCGATGGCGGCGGTGCCGAACGGAGCGACGAACGCGGCCATCACGACCGACGCAAAGCTTCGCGCCCAACCATCAATCGTCGCGGGATAGCCGATATCGATCAACCGGGCGAGAATCGAGCGATCGGGGCGCAGATCCCGGAGCCGCAGCCTGACGCCGAACCCGCCTCTCAAGAGGACGTAGATACCGGCGGCGACGGCGAAACCGCGCGCGATGAACGTCGCCCAGGCCGCTCCGCGCGTCCCCATTTCGGGGAACGGCCCCCAGCCGAGAATCAAAAACGGATCGAGGACCACGTTCAGTCCGGCCGAAAGGACCATCAACCACATCGCGGTTTTCGTATCGCCAGCGCCCTGCAACGACGCGCGAAACGCGAAGAACAAGAAGATGAACGGGAGCGAGAGAAAGATCACTTCGATGTACGCGAGCGCTTCGGTGAACACCCGTCCCTCCGCGCCGATGAGCGTGAGCAGTTCGCGTCGAAACGCGTATCCGAGCGCCGCGAGCGCCGACGAGACCGCGAGCGTCAATAGAAGCGTCTGTGCGACGACCCGGTCAGCTTGTCTGTCGTCGCCTGCACCGACGTGTTGGGAGACGAGCGCGATCGTCGCCGCGGTGATACCCATCGCCGTCGAGACGAACAGCCACGAGAGCGGGAACATGAGCGAGGCGGCAGCGACGGCGTCCGGGCCGACTCGGCCGACCCAGAAGATATCGGCCAGATTGTAAAACGTCTGCAGGAGGTTTCCCAAGACGAGCGGCCACGCTAACTGTGCCAACCGGGGCGCGATCGCACCCGTCGTCATATCGACCCGCTTTCGCTCTGTGTCGGCCACCGTCCACTGATTCGCCCGGACGTGAAATGAACCCGGCGTTCAGCGAACCTCGAAGAACACTGAAGCCGCGGTTACCAGTACCGACGTGCGAGAAGTAAACAGAGCATGAGAGCGACAACGACGACCGGAGAGAGGATCGGTCCTTGCTCTTCGACCTCCGGCTCAGGTTCGGTTACGGAGACGGTCACCGTTGCCGTCGAGAACGCGCCGTATTCGTCGATAACGGTCGCTCCCACCGTGTGGTTACCGGCGTCGAACGAACGAACGACGGTTTCACCGGTGACACTCGTTCCATTCGGGAGGACCCACGTCACGGTCGTCTCGCCGAACTCGTTCTCGATATCGGCTTCGAACGTGACGTTTTCGCCGACGCGCGCCGAATCAGGCGCGCGGATACGAATCCGTGGACGGTCGTTGACGAAGACGTCCTCCGTCACGGTCGCGGTCGCGTTTTCGGAATCGGTAACTCGAAGCGTGATCGGATGCGTTCCGGGTGATTTTTCGAGTTCGATCCGTTCGCCGCGTCGGTCGAACGTGCCATCGTTTGTCGTATCCCAGGCGTATTCGACGATCGGTGCATCGGCCCGCGAGCGCGTTCCATCGAGGAGGAACGGCTCATCGGAGACGGGCGGTTCGGGCTCGATCGAAAACGCCGGTGCGGGTTCGGAAACGGTCGGGATACCGAATCCAGACGCCGGATCGTAGCCGGCGCGGGCGTGTCGACCGGCGGTGACGTCATATCGCGGCGCACGCTCGTGAAGTTCCGTTCGGAGCTCTTCGCTTGAAAGCGACGGGGATGCGGCGAGTATCTTCGCGGTGAGACCGGCGATATGCGGTGCGGCCATCGAGGTTCCGCTCTTCGTTCCGTAATCCGAGCCGGGAACCGGTGACAGAACGGATACGCCGGGGGCGGCGACATCGAGCAGCTCCGGTTCGTCTCGGCTGTATGGTTCATCGACACCGCGCGCGGAGAAATCCGGGACGCGGTAGTTATCCGGCTCGACGCGTTGACCGGTTCGGGGACCGACGGCACCGACCGAGATCACGTTCGGATGGGCTGCGGGGTAAAGGATGCTCCCGAGTTCGGGCCCGCTATTTCCGGAGGCCGCGATGACGATCACGTCACGATCGGTGGCGTACTCCGTCGCGTTGACGATTCGCGGCTCGGCCCGCCCGCCGAGGCTCAACACGATGATCTCTGCGCCTTCGTCGGTCGCAGTTCGAATGGCGTTCGACAGCGAATCCGCGCCACAGCGGCCGTCATCGCCACACGCTTTAAGCGCGAAGATCTCCGCTTCGGGGGCGACGCCGTAGATCCCTAACCCGTCCGAGCCGCCGTCAGCCGCGACGGTGCCCGCAACGTGCGTCCCGTGACCGTTGGCATCGTTACACCGGTTCCGGACGCGATCACCGGTGAAATCGCGGCACAGCGTTACGCGATCGCGCAGATCCGGGTGCGCGGTGTCGACGCCGGTGTCGATGACCGCGACCGTAACGCCGGAACCGCCGGACGGCGTCGGTGGCTCATCGGCACCGTAGATCGTTCGAACACCGAACGGGACCTGTTCGCTTGGGACGATCCGACCGTCTTCGGTGTCAGTATCGTCCGGGTCGCTATCGATCGGTGTTGGTGGAACGGATTGGCCGGACGCGGCGGCAGCGCTGATCACGAACACGAGGGAGAGACAGACGAGAAAACAGAGGACGAAAAGAAGCAGCCGTCGAGGCGACGGGTTTGAAGCCATATGGCGCTGTCTCGGCGGGGAAAAATAGCTCTTTTTGTACCGAGTGTGGTGTCGAGAAAAACAAACGGGCAAAAAGCCAGGTGTGCAAAGCATTTATATGTGGAGTAGGCAAATCATATAAGTATAATGCCAGGGCCAACCCGCCAGAGAGAGCGCATCAGCGAAGACGAGACGGAGACAGAAGAAGAAACCGGCTGTCCTGAATGCGAATCCGACTCTCTGGTCCGGAGTGCTGATGGGGGCGGAGAACTCGTTTGTGAGGACTGTGGGTTGGTTATCGAAGAGGAAAACATCGATCGGGGGCCCGAGTGGCGGGCGTTTAACCATTCCGAACGCCAGTCGAAATCCCGTGTCGGTGCGCCGACGACCCAGACGATGCACGATAAGGGATTGACGACCCAGATCGACTGGAAAGACAAAGACGCCTACGGTCGATCGATTTCCTCCGAGAAACGCTCACAGATGCACCGGCTTCGAAAATGGCAAGAGCGAATCCGAACCAAGGACGCCGGTGAACGGAACCTCCAGTTCGCACTCTCGGAGATCGATCGAATGTCTTCGGCGCTCGGCGTCCCTCGATCCGTACGGGAAGTCGCGTCCGTGATTTACCGGCGCGCGCTCGACGACGACCTGATCCGCGGTCGATCCATCGAAGGTGTCGCCACCGCCGCGCTGTACGCCGCCTGCCGACAGGAAGGGATTCCGCGCAGCTTGGACGAAGTCGCCGAAGTCGCCCGGGTCGAACAAAAAGAGATCGGGCGAACATATCGGTATATCGCTCAGGAACTCTCCTTGGGACTCGAACCGGTCGATCCGGTCCAATACGTCCCCCGCTTTTGCTCCGAACTTGGATTGAGCGAAGAGGTCGAACAGAAGACGCGAGAGATCATCGAAGTCACCGCCGAGAAAGGCATGCTCTCGGGGAAATCCCCGACGGGCTACGCCGCGGCCGCGATTTACGCTGCCTCGCTGTTGTGTAACGAGAAGAAAACCCAACGCGAAGTCGCAGAGGTCGCACAGGTCACCGAAGTGACGATTCGAAACCGCTATCAAGAGCAGATCGAAGCGCTCGGTATCCACTGATCGGCATCTCCGCTTAACATCGTCTTTTTTCGCGTCTCAGTTGGATAGAATCGAGAGTATTATTAACACGACCCGGAGCGATGGTAAACCTATGACAAGAGCATTGTTTGGGCTCATAGGGGGAGTGGTCGCGTTGCTCCCGGAGCGAATGACGCGCGCATACGAGGTGGTCGCATTCGAAAACCCGAAGGTCGCCGCGCCGAAACGAGGTCTCGTCTCGCTCGTCAGAGCGGAAGGCGTCATTTTCGTGCTTGCCGCGATCGCGGGCGGCCGGATGTACGACCGGCTGTCGGATCTCACGGGGATATTCGGCGCATTGGCGCTTTGTTTCCCACAGCGGTATCTCGAAACCGGGGCAGCGTTGGTCTACAAAAACCCGAACGAACTCGAGTGGCGCGATGGGTTCGTCACGGCCACGCGCGTCATCGGCGCGGTGTTTCTCGTGCTTTCGACGCGAGCGTGTCTCGAACGACGATCGAAATCGGATTAAAACGGCGATTCGACGATCACGGTTTCTTCGCGGCCCGGACCGACCCCGACGGCGTAGATCGGCGTCGCAAGCTCTTCGGAGATGTATTCGAGGTAGGTTTTCGCGTTCTCGGGGAGCACGTCGTAGCCGGTCTCTGCGACGTCCGACCATTCGACATCGGGCCAGCCGTCGAAGGTACGGAATTCGGCTTCGCACTCGCCCCACTGTTCGGTCGTGGGCGGCATCGTCAGCAGTTCGTCGCCGTCGAGCGTGTACGAATGGCCGACTTTGACCTCGTCCATTCCGGCGAGCACATCGAGGTGATTGATTGCGAGACCGGTGAACCCGTTCGCGCGCGCGGCGTGTCGAAGCATCGGCATGTCGAGCCAGCCGACCCGACGAGGACGACCGGTGACCGTGCCGTACTCGCCACCCTCATCGCGGATGTACGTCGCGAGTTCGGACTCGTCCGGTCGACCGCCATCTGCGGGCGTCTGGCCGTCGACGGAGCCGAGTTCGGTTGGAAGTGGTCCGGTACCGACTCGTGAGAGATACGCTTTGACGATACCGACGACTTCGCCCTGTCCGATGACCGTCGGGCCGACACCGGTTCCGACGGCGGCACCGCCAGCGGTCGGGTTCGAAGACGTGACGTAGGGATAGATGCCGTGGTCGATATCGATGGAGGTCCCCTGTGCGCCCTCGAACATGATCTCATCGCCAGCGTCGAGCCGGCGACCGAGGAAGTCACCGCAGTTGACGGCCATTCCTTCGCGTTCGATTCGGTCGCCGAACCCGCGATACGTTTCAAAGAGCGTCTCGATATCGAACGCGTCCGCGTCGACGTCCTCGCCGATTTCGAGATTGTAGACGTCTTCGACGAGCGCGCGTTTTTGTGGAACGACGTATTCGAGCCGTTCTCGGAGGACCTCCGCATCGAGCAGATCGCCGATTCGGATACCGCGTCGTCCGGCTTTGTCTTCGTATGTCGGGCCGATGCCACGCCCGGTCGTGCCCGCGGCGAGGTTATCGTCCGATTTGACATCCTCTTCTAAGCCGTCGAGGACGCGGTGATACGGCAAGATCGCGTGTGCGCGCTCGGCGACGCGAACGTCCGGCGAGAGGCCGCGTTCTTTGAGCGTATCGATCTCTTCGAACAGCGTCTTTGGATTGACGACACAGCCGTTGCCGAGGATGCCGATCTTCCCGCGAACGGCACCCGACGGAACGAGCGAGAGTTTGTACTCGTCGCCTTCGTAGACGACGGTGTGGCCAGCGTTGTCGCCACCCTGATAGCGCACGACGACATCGACGACATCGCCATAGACATCGACGATACCGCCTTTTCCTTCGTCGCCGAGTTGCGAACCGACGATGGTTACGGTCATTGGAGTAACGTTGCTGGCTATCGGGTAAACAGATTACGGTCTGTGGGGGCGACCGAAGGGCGGCCAAGAATCGCAAACGATGAGAGAGACGCCTCCAGAGACAACGACGACCGAAAGCGGATTTACCGTATGATCGAGAATCGCTGAAATCGCACGCAGTGGCTCGAAAAACCATCAGATTCGTTTACCATGAATGAGGTCAGAAACGTTCACACACGAGTCACTGTCACAAGGCATTTATACAACTCCGACCAACACTGATGCAAGATTGCACGAGCGGGTGGGAGTAAATCTGACAGTCGGACAGCAACATTTAAACCCTATAAACACAAGTTAACAAATGCCATGATAGATCGACTTGAGAAGGAAGTAGACATGCTCGAACGCCATCTCCGCGTCCTCCGGATGGTGATCGAGAACGAACCGATCGGCATCGTTAAAATGTCGAACGAAACTGGGTATCCCCACCACAAAGTACGGTATTCCTTGCGAGTTCTCGAAGAAGAGAACCTCATCGAGCCATCGAGTCAGGGTGCGATCACGACCGAAGACACCGAGGCCTTCGTCAACGATCTCGATTCGAAGATCGACGAGATTATCGACAAACTCGAAGGGATGAAAATCGACGACATGCCGGAGATCGAAGGCTAACATCTGTCAGTATCAGTTCTCTATTTCATCCGAAAGCGCAGGCGCTTGGAGCCTACAGCTCGGGGACGGTCATATTGAACGTTCCATCGCGAGATTCCACGAGACAGAGATGGAATCCGTTCGATCGCGAGAGTTTCACGTAGCTTCGGTATTTACTCCGCGAGAGCAGACTGGAACTCGTCGCCTCCTCGGTCGCATTCATCGCGTCTGCTTCGAAATAACTCGACGTGACCGCGACGGCCGCAGCGAGCGTTTCGTTCGCCTCACAGACGTTCGAACTGGCGGTGACGAACGGTCCGATCGTATCGGCGTGCGTCGGCTCTCGCCCCTGCTCGAAGTGCGCGACGATGAGTGGATTGCCTTTCTTGTCTTTGGCGACAATATCGAATTGTTGAGTTTCGGCCTCGTCTTCAGAGCCATCGCTCGAAGCGCCGACCGGGATCGATTCGTTGAACCCGATTCGGTCGATGAACGGGATCACGTCATACAGCGGCCGTAGCCCTTCGGCCGCGTTCGTCGACCTGATTTCGAAGAGCAGCTCGGTGACGAGCCATTCGGCGAACGCGTACGCGGGCGAGGAGCGAAGCCACGGCTCGAACGCTTCGCCTTCGACCGTCGCGCCGTCGGATTCGAACGTCGTGTGAAACTCGATTCGGAGGTTCTCCGTGACGGCTGCTTTGTCTTCGGCTCCACCGTGAGCGTCCTCGAGCGTCGCCCCGCCGCGTGTGTGCTCGCGAATGAAGAGACTCGTTCCATCGAGCGCGTCCTCGGGGAACAGCGATGGGCCACCGCTAGCGGACGCGTCGGTACCATCCATCGCTTCGAGTCGGGCGCTGAGTTCGTCCCGCTCGTCTCGCAACGCGGCGAGTTCGGATTTCAACGTCGAAATGTCCGTTTCACGCTCGTCGAGTTCGGCCTCTAACGCCTCAATTTTCTCGTCTCGCTCGTCGAGTTCGGTTTCGAGCGTTTCGATCCGTTCTTCGTAGGCTTGTCCTTCGTGTTCTCGCTGTTCGATCGAAGCATCGGAGCGAGCGGTCCGTTGGTCACCCTGGGTTGAGTGGTTCGATTCCGATGCGTAGCCGACCGATCCGTGCGCCGATTGGGAGGAACTCGGTTCCGTGTGACTACTCTGTTTCGGATCCAGTGACGGAACTTCGTGGGACGCGAGCCCCCGAATACCGGCGGATTCGTGTCGTTTCGAACGGCGTCCGGACGAATCAGACGCGGCGGACGGGTACGGATCGGCCGTCCGCCTGGTGTCGGATCGATCGCTGTGGGCTGCCGTCGTAGACGGGTCTTCCTCCACGGAGCGAGTTTCCGATTCCGGTTCGGAATCGTCGGCCGTCTCCGCAGTCGGCACATCAGTCGTTTCGGAACCGTCATCCGACCCATCGTCTCCGTCCCGTGTCTTCGTCTCGGTCGCTTCTGTCGACGCTGATTCAGCGGTCGATGGCGAAGCGGAATCGGCAGCGGTCGCGGCAGGGGTGTCCGTCCCAGCAGCCGGTGCCGTATCGGTCGCGGGATCATGCGTCGGATCGTTCGTCTCCGAGTCTTCTGATGCCTCCGAATTCGCGGTGTCGGACGCAACCGCGGCGGTCGACTCAGCGTCAGATTTCGGTGAAGAAACGTCGCCACCGGCAGACGGTTCGGGGCCAGCGGCAGAATCGGAATCGAGATCCGGTGAATCGGAGCCGGACGCCGGTGAATCGACGGCAGCCGGTGTGCGTTCGGGTTCGGGCTCGGGTTCCGAAACCGGCTCGGGAGCCGGTTCGGGGAGCGTGAGTTCGGGAAGCGAGACAGCCGCGACTGCGTAGATGCCGATCTCGTTTTCGGCTCTCGTCTGGGCGTCCTCGCCGAAGAGTCGCTGGCTGGAGCCGACGAACCCGACGTGATCGACCTCACCGTCGACGTACACGTAGTAGTAATCACCGCTGAGAACGTTCTCTGAAAGCTCGACATATCCGGTAAAGCCTCCCTCTGAGAGCGTCTCGTGAACTCTGGACAGCGGGGTATCGTCCGTGAAATATCGACCGCGGACCTCGCCATCGAGCGCCAGCATGGCGGCGAGCGTCGCGGAAGCCGAGTTCGGCGCGGTATACTGCGTTCCTGAGGCGTTTTCGAAGACATCGAGATCGCTTAGAGAGGGGTTCGAGTCGAGATCCGAGACGACGGCGATCGGCTCGCCAGCGCGGAAGAACAACCACGTCTCGGTCGTCTCGACCACACCATCGAACCCGCTGTCGCTGAGCGCTGTGAGTCCGTCAAATCCGCCGGCGAACGGAGCGTCCTCCCAGTCCTCAACGATGGAGTGGGCGTTCATACTCACGAAAAGCCACACGATGGACATATAGCTACCGACCGATACGGTCGAGCAATCCCGAACAGCCTACATACCCATATCGGCCGCGCCATCGGGGATCGGCAGCGCGTTCGGCGCAACGCCCAGCAGTTCGGCGGCGTGATCGAGCGCCATATCGAACCCGTAGTAGCGCTCGAGTTCGTCGCCCTCGGCCGTCGGTCGCACTTTCAACATCGCATACCCTTCGATGTTCTGTGCGATCGCGGCGGTTCGACCGTCGGCGTCGAACGTGAGCAGTCGTTCCGTCTCGGTCTCGCGGTAGCGTGCGGAGATCCCGTCTGATTCGGCGGTCGACATATCCCACCTTGGAGCGGGGTCGTTTGGAAACTACCGGTTTCCGATCGGGCGATCCGGAGGAACTTTGCGGTTCGTGATCTGACACGTGATATGGAGTGGCTCACGAGCGGCCTTCGACGCGATATCTGCATCCTGCTATACGGCGACGAACGACGGGCGCAATCGTTGAAATCCGCGATCGAGACGAGGTATGACCGTCGGGTGAAACCGGACCGGTTCTACGGCGCGCTCGACGCGCTCGAATCGAGCGGGTTCGTCAAAAAGCGCGTGGACGGGCTCGAAGACGTCTATTCGCTGACCGACGCGGGACGAAACGCGGTGGAGACACAGTACGCGTGGATGCGAACGGAGGTCGACGGGGAATCGTAGATGAACGAATCGCCCTTCGCGGAAGAACCGCTCAGAGCGTGAAGACGAGATACAGTTGACCGAAACCGGCGAGAACGAGCACGACGCCGGCGATTCGCGTCAGCGTCTGCGCGTGGGTGGCGAGTCGATCCGTGAGCGCGTCGTACCCGACCGCCGTCGCGACCGTCGTCGCCAGCATCAAGAGGCCGAAACTGCCCGCATACGATCCCAAGACGATGGCCGTTTCCGCGGCCGGGAGCGTGAGCGATTGGAGGGCGACCGCCAAAAACAGCGGCAACACGCACGCGGTCGCAGCCAACGCATACAGCGCGCCGAAGATCCCGAAACCGAGGACGCTCGATCGGCGTTTCGGAAGCGAAACGTGCAGCGACCCGGTTCGACCGGATAGAACGGCAACGCCGAGTGCGATGAGGAGCACGCCAACGGCGAGCTCGATCGCGAAGAGCGTTCGCTCGAGCAGATCGCCGATGGCGATGGCGGCGATAGAGAGAACGAAAAACGTCGCGAAAACGCCGAGCGCGGCCGCGCTCCCGCGGGCCAAGACGCCCGACATCGGCGGCGTCTCCTTTTCGGTCGCGGCCACGTAGTAGCCGACGTATCCCGGCAACAGCGCGTACGAACACGGCGCGAAGAACGTCCCGATGCCCGCG
>SKKJ01000249.1 GCA_007121575.1 Natronomonas sp. | reverse complement strand
GACGGCGATGGTAGACGGCGGCGCGGCGGCGCTGTCGGTGTTGACAGAACCCGATCATTTCGGCGGTTCTCCGGAAACGCTCGAACGCGTTCGAAACGCGGTTGACGTTCCGGTGCTTCGGAAGGATTTCGTGCTTCGGGAATCGCAACTCGACGTCGTCGAAGCAGATATCGTGCTGTTGATCGTTCGGTTCGTCGACGATCTCGAAGCGCTCATCGAGGCGGCTCGCGATCGGGGGTTTCAGGTACTGGTCGAAGTCCATACGGAGGCGGAGTTACAAACCGCGCTCGATGCGAAAGCGGAGATCATCGGCGTGAACAACCGCGATCTCGGGAAGCTCAAAGTCGATCTCGGAACGTTCGAGCGGGTCGTCGATTCGCTCGACGGAACGACTCTCGAAAACGTCACTCTGATAGCCGAAAGCGGTGTATGGTCCTACGAAGACGTATCGCGGATGCGTCGGGCGGGTGCCGACGCGCTGCTCGTCGGTTCCGCGATCATGGACGGTGACGTTCGGGCGAACACGGCGCGGCTCACCGGCGTTTCGACGGAGTAATACAAAGATGTCTCAATCAGACACGAAATTTGGAGAATACGGCGGACAGTACGTCCCAGAGGCGTTGATGCCCGCTATCGAAGAACTGACGGACGCGTACGAACGGTACGTTCTCGACAACGAGGACGGCTTCATGGACGAGTTCGAAGCGCGTATCAGCGATTTTGGCGGCCGACCGACGCCGCTCCAATACGCCGAACAGCTCTCCGCGCGATACGGCGTCGACGTCTACCTCAAACGTGAGGACCTGTTACACGGCGGCGCGCACAAACTCAACAACGCGCTCGGGCAGGTGCTGTTGGCGAAGTACATGGGGAAAGAACGTATCATCGCCGAGACGGGTGCCGGCCAGCACGGCACAGCGACGGCGATGGCCGCAGCACATCTGGATATGCCCTGTGAGATCTACATGGGGCGTCGCGATATCAACCGGCAGCGACCGAACGTCTTCCGAATGCGGATCAACGGTGCGGACGTGACTCCGGTCGACATCGGCCGTGGAACCCTGAAAGAGGCGATCAGCGAAACGATGCGCGATTGGGCGACGACCGTCGAGACGACTCATTACGTCATCGGCTCGGTCGTCGGTCCCGCGCCGTTTCCCGCGATGGTCAGAGACTTTCAGTCGGTCATTTCCGAGGAGATCCGCGAGCAGTCGATCGAGAAGCTCGGCGAGCTCCCCGGCGCGATCATCGCCTGTGCCGGTGGCGGCTCGAACACGATGGGCGCGTTCGCCGACTTCGTGGACGAGCCGGACGTCTCGCTGTACGCGATCGAAGCCGGCGGTTCCTCGCTCACCGTCGACGAGGAAGCCGGCGTCGCCCCGCACTCGTCGTCGCTTTCGACCGGTGAGGACGGGGTCCTACACGGAGCGCGGACGAAGTTGCTGCAGGACAGCCACGGACAGATCATGGAATCACACAGCGTCTCCTCTGGATTGGATTACTCCGGTGTCGGGCCAGAACTCGCATACCTCGTCGACGAGGGGCGAGTGACGCCGGTCAGTGTGGACGACGACGCGGCGCTCGAAGCGTTTCATCGACTCTCACAGGACGAAGGGATCATTCCTGCGCTCGAGACAGCACACGCGTTCGGATTCCTCGAGGAAGTCGCAGGACCCAAAGGCGACGACTCCGTGGCGTTGCCCGAAACAGTGGTGGTCAACGTTTCCGGTCGAGGCGATAAGGACTTAGAATCCGCGATCGAGGAGACCGAAAAACGTGACCTCGAGAACGCCCCGGATATGGAGGTATTCGAATAATGTCTCTCGAAGACGCCTTCGAAGAACCGGCGTTCGTACCGTATCTGGCCGCCGGGGATCCGGACTTCGACTCGTCGCTTGCGTATGTTGAAGCGCTCGCCCGCGGCGGGGCGGACGTCATCGAACTTGGACTCCCCTTCTCGGAGCCGATCGCCGAAGGGCCGACGATCCAGCAAGCGGTCGTCCGGTCGCTCGAAGGCGGGATGACGCCCGAACGCTTCTTCGAGTTCGTCGAAGCGCTTGACGTGGACGTACCGCTCGTCTGTATGACGTACTACAACTTGATCTACCAGTTCGGCCCCGAAGGGTCCGAGCCGGTTCGACCCTTCGTCGAACGCGCCGCCGAGGTCGGGATCGAGGGGTTCGTCGTCCCCGATCTCCCAGCCGAAGAGGCAGACTTGCTTCGGACGTATTGTGACGAATTCGGGCTCGATTTGATATTCATCATCGCGCCGACGACGGTCGGCGAGCGCCTGAAACGGATGATGGAGCACGTCTCCGGATACGTGTACGTCCAAGCACGCCTCGGTGTGACCGGCGCACGCGCAGACATCTCTGAGCAAACCGAAGAAACGCTCGCCAGACTCGAGGCGTACGACGTTCCGAAAGCGGTCGGGTTCGGCATTTCGACGGGAGAACACGCAGAAGAAGTAATCGCCGCGGGTGCGGACGGCGTTATCGTCGGCTCTGCGCTCGTCGACATCGTCGCGAAAGGACACGAGAACGGCGACAGTGTTGACGCGACCGCCGCGAAACTCCAATCGCTCGCAGCGGAACTGAAAGCGGGTGCGCTCGCCGGGATGAAGCGTCGTCCGCGACCGGAAGGAACATGAGGGAACCTCTCACACTCACAGATACCATGACACCAGGGATCACCGCACGCTTACAACGAATCGGAACAGACGGCCGCTATGTAATCGTCCCGATGGATCACGGGATTACAATCGGGGCCGTAACCGGCCTCAAAGACATCGAATCAACGATCGATGCGGTTACTCGCGGGGGCGCAGATTCAGTGTTAACACAGAAAGGGATCGCCCGACGCGTCCACGGGAACAAAAACGGCGCGGGATATATCGTTCATCTCAACGGCTCGACCGTTATCGGCCCG
>SKKJ01000371.1 GCA_007121575.1 Natronomonas sp. | reverse complement strand
TCATTCAATAGCAAACGTTAGAAATTCAGTATCACATTCCAAGCGATTCATTCGTGTATGCAGGGGCGCGCATACAGAACTCTCTAAGGGTTCATATACAAAGCCGAAGGAAACCGGCCTGTGTACGCGTTCACTGATCTCGCGATAGCAACATACTGTCCGCGGAAACTATATTATACGTGGGCGGACGGCGACCGAACACCACCAGAAGCCGTCACAGCGATTCGAAATCTCGCATTCCGGTACGAAGAACTCCTCGAACCCACAACGGATCTGTCTTCGGTACCGATCGCCGTCACGCCGACACAGTATCGTTCAAACCTCGGGAGTGCGAAAGCTCGTCTCGATCGATGGAGCGAACTCGTCGATCCCGCAGACGTTCGCGCCTATTTAGCGGGAAAGGACACCAACGGTATCGCACATAAATGTCTCGCGAATCCGCCAGCTCCGGTGATCATCTCCGCAGGAGAACCTCCAAAAGAGGGTGTCTGGAAACCGCAGTCAGTTCGGGCGACAGCGGCCGCAAAAGCACTCGCTTGGGAGCGGCAAGCGCCAGTTGAATGGATGTATGTTGAATATCCGGCATACGGTATCATCCGGAAACTCCGAGTGACGACGCGTCGGAAAGCTGCCTACCGAAGCGCGTTTCGGGCCGTCGAATCGCTCGATGGACCCCCACCGAGGATAAAAAATAAATCTCGGTGTCAGCCCTGTGACTACCGCGAAACGTGCGGAATCACCACGCGATCGCTCCGGTCGCGATTATCCCTCTAGTTCTCCGAGAGCCACGCTTCGATCTCGTCCGCGAGCGCGCCACGCCGAACGATGTCATCGGTCGATACGTTAACCACCGTGCTTTCGGTACCGGCCGTTTCTCCGCCGTCGAGAACGACAGCCTGTTCGCGGATCGACGGATCGATCTCTTCGATTCGCCGTGCGCTTTCGACACCGGATCGATTCGCGCTTGTCGCCGTGATCGGTCCGGTCCGACGAGCCAACTCGCGCGCGAGATCGTGATCCGGGATGCGAATACCGACTCGGTCTTGCCCAGCGACGAGGAGATCCGGAACGCGGGGTTTGCGTTCGAGAAGTACGGTCACGGGACCTGGAAGGAACCGTTCACAAAAGGCGTGTTCACGCTCGGTTATACTCGCGTAATCGGCCGCGGCCGACAGTTCCGGGACCGCCATCGAGATCGGTTGTGTTCTCGGACGTCCTTTTATTTCGAAGACGCGCTCGACCGCCTCGGGATCGAGCGCGTTTGCTCCGAGTCCATATACTGTTTCCGTCGGATAGATAACGAGGTCGCCGCGACGAATCGCCGCCACGGCATCGGTGAGATCGATCATCGTCACAGCTGTTCGATAGCGGCTTCGATGTCGTCGTACGGAGGAAACTCCGGCCACGCTGTGGCGACCCACGCATACTGGATCGTTCGGTCCTCATCGAGAACGAAGACGGCCGGTCGAGGCTCCGAGATGCCGGCCATTCCATCGAGATCATGGCTGATCCCGTAGCGCTCAGCAACACCGTTTTGTGGATCCGAAAAGAGTCGAAACATCTCGACATCCCACTCTTCGAGGAATCGCGAGTGTTCGTATGGTGATGAGATCGAAAGTCCCACGACATCGACGGCGTATTCATCCCAGTTACGGCCCCGTATCTCCTTCCAGATGTATGTCGCTGGGAAATCACCATCCATCGTATGAAACACGAGCACGACGGGCCGCGCGTCTGTGAGCTCCGAAAGCGACGTGTCTTCCCAGAACTCGTCGTTGACAAGCGGTCGAGTGAAGTCTGGAGCCGTTTCGCCGACTTCGGGGTTCTCTGCCGGTCCCAGCTCGACGACATCGAACTCGTGGCTCATTCGCGATCACTCCCGATGACCGGTCCTGCTTCCGTGGGTACTGACTCGCCACTGTCGCCACTGTCGCCGCCGTACGTCGTTTCGAGATACGTGACGATGTTCGCGCTTTCGCTCATCGTGACCCCGGTCCGCTCATCGACGAGTGCGGGAACGGTTCGGGAGCCGGTAACTCGACGGACAATGTTTCGTCGAGAATGGCGAGCTTCAACGAATCGGGATCGATACGACAACCCGAGATCGTTGAGGACACGGATTACGCGTTCGCAGTATGGACACGCTTGGAGCCGGTAGACCGTTATTTCTGGATCGCTCATACGGGGTATTGGGACCATCGCCGCCTAAACGTATCGCCGCTCGGCGAGTGTACGGTGATCACAGTCGTTCGCCATGACAAGCCTTAATCTCGCCCCCTATGAAAGAAGCACGTCGAAATGGGTACTCTCACGTGGAACGTCGCTATGATCACGGTGCAGGCGGCACCGGACGCCGCCGAACTGCCGTTTAGCGATACGACGGTCGCCGTACTCGGCGGCGCGACGATCTTACTGTTGTTACTGTTATCCGCGTTTTTCTCCTCGTCGGAAATCGCGATGTTCTCGCTACCGCCCCACCGGGTCGATGCGCTCGTCGCGGATAAGGTTCCGAGAGCGGAGACGCTGAAACGGCTTAAAGACGATCCACACCGGTTGCTCGTGACGATTCTCGTCGGAAATAACATCGTCAATATCGCGATGTCGTCGATCGCGACCGGACTGCTTTCGTATTACTTTTCCCAATCGGTCGCCGTTCTCATCGCGACGTTCGGCATCACCGCATTGGTGTTGTTGTTCGGTGAGAGCGCACCCAAATCATACGCCGTCGAGAACACGGAGTCGTGGGCGCTCCGTATCTCGAAACCGCTGAAGATCTCGGAGTATCTTCTGTTACCGCTGATCGTCATGTTCGATTACTTGACTCGACAGGTCAATCGAATTACGGGCGGACGTGCAGAGATCGAGTCAACGTACGTCACTCGCGAAGAGATACGCGATATCATTGAGACCGGTGAACGGGCGGGCGTTCTCGAAG
>SKKJ01000245.1 GCA_007121575.1 Natronomonas sp. | reverse complement strand
CCGGTATAAAAGAGCACGAACGACGTCATGAGCCAGATATTCATAAAGACATAGAGGCCATCGTAGCCGCCGAATTCGACGAACGGCTCGTAGCCGAAGTAGGTCGGGTATAAAAACAGCGCGTACCACACCATCACCATCATGCCGAAGAACCCGCCACCCGCGAGGAATTTCACGGTCTCGTTGGTATCGTTATCCGGACGCCCGTCCGACCGTTGACTGGCGGTATACCCGTACCCGGAAAGGAGCGCAGGGATCTCGTCCTCATCGAGCACCTCGGCATCATACCGAACACGGACCGTATCGGTCGCATAGCTCGCTTCGACGGCGTATATCCCGTCGTCGAGTCGCCCACGGCTTTCGATGAACGCCTCACAGGTCGTACAGTGCATTCCGTCGACGGTGAAAAACGCGGAGTCGCCGATCTCCGTTTCGGCCGCATCGTTCGATCCCGAATCGCGTTCATCGATAGCCTCTTGAACGGCCGCTGCTTCGGCCTCATCGAGATCACCGAGCGATCGCTGTACTTCCAGACACCCGCGACAACAGAATCTCCCATCGACCGACGAATCGGTTACCGGTGTCTCGGGCGTCGGAAGAGCGCAGAGACGACAGCTCCTCTCAGGCGGCGGATCATTCGTCTCGGTCGAGGGGTCGTCGTCGGAAGCTGTCATCGTATTGGTGAACTGTCAGTGAAGCTACAGCGGTTGATAGAACGGGATCGGTGGATGCGGAAGATGAACTCCGTATAGCATCAGTCCGTGTTGGAGCGGAATATATCCGAGTGCGATGAACGCAGCACCGAGGACACGATGGAGCCGCACCCGATTCGCGGTAGTGAGTGATCCAAGCGCCGTCCCGTATATGAACAGTGCAGGGATCGTACCAAGTCCAAGGATCCCGAGCGACAGCGCTCCCCTGATCGGATCCGCCAGCGCGAACGCGTAGAGATATGCGGGATATATGATCGGGCAGGGGAGCAGCCCGTGGATCGCACCCAATGCGGCGATTCGCGGCGAGTTCGCGAGCCGATCGACTCGCGCCGTGAGCCTACGCGAGACCCACGCGAACGCCGAGCCGAATATCGGAACACCATGTGGAATCCCGGATCGTCCGCGGAGATAGTACGCGCCGCTCGCGATAATCGCGATACCGACGAGGATTCCGACGGTCGCTCGAACACCGTTTCCAACCGTCACCACCGCATCGACAGACATGAACGCGAGCGCGCCGAGGAGGCCGAACACTCCACCCAACAGCGCGTAACTGCCGGCACGACCGAGGTTGAACAACGCGTGTTGACGGACTTCATACAGCGTCAGCGTATTGTGCCGTGCCGTGTTCCGCTGTGGATTGAACCGATCGGCATACGTCGTCACCAGCGGGCCGCACATACCGAGACAGTGTGCGCCGGCGAAGAGTCCGACCGCGAGAAAAACTAGTAAGTCGATATTCGCGGTCGCTGTTGCCGTCGTCGATCCGTGCTCGTGCGCCTGTGCAAAGGTCGGTACCGAAACCAAGCCCCACACGGTCGAACCGACCGAAGCCATCGATTACGAAGCGGCTCCGTTGTGCTGTGTCGAATCCTCAACCGGGCTCGTCGCGATCAACAATGCGGCGATCATAATGAGGACGTTGATCGCCGAGAAAATCCCCGCCGTTCCAGAGCTAGCAACGCCATACCATGCGACCGGAATAAGTGCGAGCATACCGACTGCAACAGCAATGCGTGGCGAGATCGAATCCGATGACATACCGGTCAGTTTGTATCATATACTTAAAAGTCATCGGGCAAATCTCAATAGGTTGGACCCGGTTAACGGTTATATGAATACACTCGATATAGAGGCCAGTATATGAGTTCTGAGTTGGAGCGAGAAATCGGGCACGATGAGTTCGATCCGAAAGGAACGCTTGCACTGATAACGATCTATTTCCTGATACTCGTCGTCCTGTGGATCTTCATGTACTTTGTCGAGTTCGTTGGAAACGATCTGACGGTCGTCGGGGTGATCGGATGAACATCCACACCTACGAGAAGTTCTGGCTCGCCGCATCGATGGTGCTCATCGTCGGGTTTATTCTGACGATCACCTACGGCGCGGTCGGGCTCGGAATCGCGATGATCGACGACTCCTCGCCGACCGTCGATCCGGACAACCTCGATGAGCATCCCGGGTTCGCAGACCCCGGCGTCGAACAGGTCGGTGAAAACGAATACGAAGTTCACGTCATCGCCGTTCAGTTCGCGTACTTCCCGAACGAGATCGTCGTTCCGGCAGACAGTACCGTGACGTTTCACGTCACGAGCGAAGACGTAATTCACAGCTTCAGTGTGGTGGGGACGAACGCGAACACGATGGTCATCCCGGGGGAAGTCGCTAGCCTAACCGTAGAGACCGACGATCCCGGAGAATACGGTATTCTCTGTAACGAGTACTGCGGTGTTGGACACCACGACATGGAAGCGCGACTCGTCGTCGTCCCGCAAGACGAGTTCGAACTGGAGGTCGAATAATGAGCACCTATATCAATCAGTTTCCGGAGGAGGCACGCATCATCAGAATGGCGTTTTACAGCTCGTTTCTCGCGCTCGCCGTCGGTGGCGCGCTCGGACTCGTCCAAGTGCTTCACCGCGTCGACCTGGTTCGAATCGTTGATTCCGGGCAGTACTACGATATCCTCACCCTACACGGGGTGCTGCTCGCGATCACATTCTCGATTTTCTTCCTAGTCGGAATCTTCACGTGGGCCGTCACCACCAGCTTAGACCGCCCGGTGGAAGACATCAGATTCACGTGGGCATGGTATGGGCTGATGGTCTTTGGAACCCTTCTCGCAGCGATCCCGATTCTCGGTGGCTTGATCGACTCGATCGATATGAGCGCCGCCGTACTGTTCACGTTCTATGCGCCGATGCAGGCGCATCCGCTGTTCTAT
>SKKJ01000162.1 GCA_007121575.1 Natronomonas sp. | reverse complement strand
GCCTGGCCGAAGCTATCTGTACTCATCGAAACCCGGATAAGGCACTCCAAGACTGGGAAGAGACGCAGCTGGAACTCGGTGATCGACTCGTCGAAATGGCGCGAGAACGTGGTGATCGATACATGAACCAAGTGTAGCGTCTCGCCTTTCACAACCGGATATCTGTGTCCTTCGCCCACTCATTTCTCTTTGCTAACCTATCGGTTAAAGCGGGCCAAATTCAGTGTTGCTTCGGCTGCTCGGCCGGTCTGTGGGAGTATCTCGTCTCTGTCGATTATCTGTTCTTGAATCGACTCATCAAGTGTATCGACATCCGGCCAATTAACTTCGATCACGTTTCCCGCAGGGTCTTCGACGTACATCTGCAGCGAGCCATCCGGTAGTTCGTACATTCGCGGGGATTCATCGTCATCGGAAAAGTCGGTTAATGCATCCCGTTGCGTTGCCTTTTCGTATACCGCTTCGGCATCGTCTACGAGAACGCCAAAGTGGTGATACTGTGGACTTTCGGTCTCTAAATCAAAGAGATGGAGTTGATTCCCGTCCGCCATCTCAAGCCACTGCCCATCGAACGGGAAATTCGGTGTTGGGATCGCCTCCATCTCAAACACCTCCTCGTAGAACTGTACGGACGCCTCTATGTCATTGGAAACGACACTAACGTGATTCAATACGGTTTGTGCCATACTATCATATATCATTATCTGGAATGAGTAAATAAGTTGGCTCCAAACGGTCTGTTCGGATGGAACGTCGTGGCGACTGTAACACGAGGGAGTGGTTCAGAACCCGTATCGAGAGTCAGGCCGATGGGATCCGAAGTACACAGAGGATCATCACGCCCGCGAATACGGCGAGTGAAAGAAACACCTCGTCGAAGAGTCCCCGATCGGCGAACGCTCCGAATACCGCCGGACTCAGTGCTGCGACAGTCATCCCACCCGTTCGGATTATCCCCAGTCCCGTCCCTTTGATATCGCTTGCGAGGAACTCTATGAGGTGTGACTGCGTTATCGTACCGCCCCCCAGAATTGGGGCGATACAGACCGTAATAAGCGCCAGCGGAGCGATCCCTTCGACGAGCGGGAGTGTGAGAAGCGATACGCCCGAGATACCGGCGATGACCAAAATCGTGAGTCGGATCCCGAAACGGTCGTACGCGATCCCGGAGAGTGGCTTGATTGCGACACCAACCGCGAAAAAGGATCCAAAGAGGACTCCCGCAGCTGTCGGAGAGAGTCCCTTTATTTCGATTAGATACGTCGGATAAAATCCCGTGAAGGTGATCCAGATGGTCACGTACACGATGAACGCACCGGAACCGTACAGGATTGGTCGCTGGCGGAGGTTTCTCGAGATATGGCGGCCGTTCTCTCTCGAAAACGTCCGATGGCCGTCGTCTGAACCGGTCGAGGTACTCGCAGGAACGTACGCCCAGAGGGCCACCGCAACGAGGGCGAACAGCGGAAGCGTATATACGAACCCAAGCTGCCAGAAGACAACTGCAGCGAGGATACCCGCGAGCGGTGGAAGCAGTGCCTGTCCCGCGTCGGCAGCCGCGAGTACAATTCCGACTGTGGTTCCGACGCGCTCCGGAAAGAGATCCTCCAGAATAGTGTACCGTGCGACGCCGAAAAGGGCGATCCCTAACCCGAGAAGCGTTGTCAGAGCGAATAAGGCGACAACGGATTCCACTGTCGCGATGAACACCACGGCCAGAGCTGAAAGAACCGTACTCACAACCAGCGTCCTCCCTTCGCCGATTCGGTCCGCTAATACGCCACCGGGTACCTGTCCTGCTGCGTTCGCGAGCCACAGAACCGACAGGAGAAGCCCCGCCGTTCCGAGACCAAGTCCGTAGGTCGATCGGAGTTCAGGCAGCAAAACCGGATAGATCATCTGAACGCCGATCAAGAGAAACGAACTGCTCGCGATGGCGAGCAGCGCCTTCCCCCGTCCCTCTCCCTGAAGACCGACAATCCAGTGTCGGATCCGTGTTCGTCCGTCTAAGTCGTTCACTTATACCGACCGACGGTTCGGTACCTCATCACTTCAAATGTATTATAAAACCATTCAGCACACACGGCACGCTCAGAGCCGTGCGGTCCGACAGCACCGGATAAACCGAGACGATCCATCCGTTAGAACTCCTCGATATCGGTCTGTTCGGATTCGGCACGGATCGAATCACACGTCGCCCAAGACGTTCTCACGCCGGCCGGAAACGCCCCGTGATCGGAAAAATACTGCCGGAGAAACGCCCGGGTTTTGGGATCGCTCGGGTACCCGCTTCCCACCTCTCCGAATCGGTTTTTCAAGACGTCGACGTGACGCTCTCGCTCGCTTTTCGCGATGATACTCGCCGCTGCGACGAACGGATCGTCCGTATCTGCACCATGTGTGGCATCGAGCGTCACGGCAGCGTTGAGTTGTGATCTCACTCGGCTTTCGAACCGCGATGCATCGACATCGGCAGCATCACAAACGCCGTGATCTCCGTCTTCCGCGATAGCATTGATCACGTCGGCGTGTGCCCCAACCGTGAGCGCGTTCATATTTGTCGTATCGATCTCTTTCGGCGTCACTTCACTAACCTCGATCGAGAGGCGGCTATCCGCTCGGAGCTCCGATGCGATCGCTTCTCGTTTCGTCTCTGTGAGCCGTTTCGAATCGTCTACCTCTTCGGGGATTGCAGGAGGTGGCCCTCGGACCGCAGCGACGAACATCGAACCCAACACCGGTCCCTTTCCAGCCTCGTCGACGCCGAATCGCATACGACACCTACTGTCACGTCCGTCAAAACCGTTCCCGTCGCGATCGCGCGTTTCGGATCCATCACCACCGTCCCCGACGTCGGGGGATAACGACCCGTCCCACCGCAGCAACGACGACGAGAAGCGTTCATACCCTTCGGTCTGGCGGGCAAGGTCTATCTCTGTCTGTGT
>SKKJ01000363.1 GCA_007121575.1 Natronomonas sp. | reverse complement strand
GCTGTTCGCCGTCCGCCTCTCCGGGACGCTTCGCTGCCGCTCGGTGTTCCGAACCCAAAGGAACAAGAATTTAAATGCTGCAACGGAAGTGTTCTTCACTATGGGCAAGAAGTCGAAGGCCAAGAAAAAGCGGCTCGCGAAACTGGAACGGCAAAACAGTCGCGATCCGGCATGGGTCATCATAAAGACCGACCGAGACACGCCGCGCAACCACAAGCGGCGTAACTGGCGACGGAGTGACACGGACGAATGAGCGCTGAATTCGACGAACGCGTCATGACGGTTCCGCTCCGAGACGTCCTCGCCGAATCGAAAACCGCCCGTGCGGACAAAGCGATGAGTCTCGTCCGCTCGCACTTGGCGCAGCATTTCAACGTCGACGAGGACGCTGTCCGACTGGATCCCTCGATCAACGAGTCGGTCTGGGCCCGCGGGCGCGCAAAGCCACCGCGGAAACTCCGCGTACGGGCCGCCCGCTTTGAGGAAGCCGGCGAGGCCGTCGTCGAAGCTGAGACCGCATAACGTGCTTCGTGCGGCACTCTCCGGTTCCGCGTACGTCGGCGTCTTCGCGCGCGCGACAGACGACTGCCTGCTCGTTCGTCCCGATATCGACGAGTCGCTGCTGGCGGACTTCGAATCGGAGTTAGCGGTTCCGGCGATCCGAACGACGGTCGCCGGCTCGGGAACCGTCGGTGCGCTCGCCGTCGGAAACGAAAACGGGATCCTCGTTAGCGAACGCGTTACCGATCGCGAACGCGAGCGAATCGAGTCGGAGGCCGACCTCCCCGTATTCGAACTCCCCGGGCGGATCAACGCTGCTGGTAACGTCGTTCTCGCGAACGATACCGGTGCGTTCGTTCACCCTGATCTTTCCCGCGAAGCCCTTCGTGCGGTCGAAGATGCGCTTTCAGTCCCGGTCGAGCGAGGAATGATCGCGGACGTTCGGACCGTCGGGACTGCGGCTGTGGTCACCAACAATGGCGTCCTCTGTCATCCGAAGACGACCGACGAGACGCTTGATTTCTTAGAGGAGCTCTTCGATGTCTATGCGGATATCGGGACGATCAACTACGGCGGTCCGCTCGTCGGTTCCGGATTGATCGCGAATTCGAACGGCTATATCGCCGGGCAAGAGACGACCGGTCCGGAACTCGGTCGCATCGAGGACGCGCTCGGATACATCGAATAACGTTTTTTCGAATCGACCTCTTCACCGTGTAACGTTCGTTCAGTACGCGTAGCGTAAGGTTTCGACCCCGAAACCGGACTGTACGCGCTTTGAATGGGCTCGGATGCGTTTCGCAACTACCAAATAGCCGCTTTCCGAACCGTCAGATGATATAATTATGGCCAGGCCAGAGGTTCTTGACCGAATCAAGGAGGCCGAGAATGCGGCCGACGATATCGTTGCCGAGGCGGAAGCTGAGCGAGAATCGCTCATCGCTGAGGCGCGTGAGGAGGCAGATCGCATTCGTGAGGCAGCCCGCGAAGATGCAGAGCAACTGAAAAAAGAACGTCTCGATGAGGCGCGAAAAGAGGTTGAAGCCGAGCGAGAGGCGATTCTCGCTGAGGGGGCCGAGAAACGCGACGCTCTCAAAACGCGCGCCGCAGAGAACCGAGACGAGGTGGTCGAACACGCAGTCGATCTCTTTCGGGAGGCGGTGAATGTCCAGTCTTAGACCGAAGCGCATGAGCCGGGTCTCGGTAACGGGATCCAAACGCGTCATGGACGAGACTATCGAAGCCGTCCACGAGCTGAATCTAGTCCACATCACGGATTATGACGGCAGCTGGGAGGGTTTTTCCCCCGGCGATCCGATTGAAGGCGCAGAGGAGGCTGCCGGAAAGCTCGTCACTGTGCGTGCACTCGAGAGCACGCTCGACATCTCCGCGGACGACGCCGGCCGAACCCGGATCATCGACGACGACGAGCTCGAAACGGAACTCGAAAGCACGCGCGAACGGGTCAACGAACTCGACGATCAACGCTCGGCGCTTCGAACCGAGATCCGATCGATCGATGAGAAAATCGACTCGACGCGACCGTTCGCTGTGCTCGGTATCGATCTCGATCTGCTCTCCGGCTATGAGTCGCTGACTGTTGCGATCGGTGAGGGCGATGCGAACGAGATCGAACGCGCGATCGAGGAGAGCGACGCCGTCGACGGATACGAGCTGTATACAGAGGACGACTACGTCGCTCTGTTTTTGTATCCCGATGTCGACGTCGGAGACGTTCTCGTCGGGACGCCGTTTTCGGCGTATGACGTTCCAGACCTCGAGGGGACATCGGAGGCGACAAGCCCCGAAGCGTACCTCGAAGATCTCAGACACCGCCGAAAGCGTGTCGAATCCGAGCTGGAAACCGTCGAGAACAAACTCGAAGACCTCAAACACGAGGTCGCGGGCTTTCTACTCGCTGCGGAGGAGAAGCTCTCGATCGAGGTTCAAAAGCGCGAAGCACCACTGACGTTCGCAACGACGGCGAACGCGTTCATCGCTGAAGGATGGATTCCGACTGAGCGGTACGACGATCTCGTCGAAACGATCGATGCGCGCGTTGGCGACCACGTCGAGGTCGAAGAGCTCGAACGTGCGGCCTACGAGGACGGCCACGCACACGAGCGCGAGTCACTCGAGGAAGAGACCGCCGACGGTACGGCGGTCGCAGCCGATGGCGGCACCGCGATGAGCGGTGGATCACCGCCCGTGATCCCGGATAACCGCCCCGGCGCGAGACCGTTCGAGATGCTCGTCGGCGTCATCAACCGACCGAAATACAACGAGCTCGATCCGACGCTCGTACTCTTCTTGACGTTCCCCGCCTTCTTCGGGTTCATGATCGGGGATGTCGGGTACGGTATCCTCTACTGCCTGATGGGTTGGTACCTCCTGTCGAACTTCGACAGTCCCGGCTTCCAGAGCCTCGGCGGCGTCTCCGTGTGGGCCGGT
>SKKJ01000048.1 GCA_007121575.1 Natronomonas sp. | reverse complement strand
CTTCCAGCCGGATCGCGAAACCGTGTCCATGCCATAGTTGATCACTCTGTGAGAGCATCATAAAGAGATTGTGATGGACGCGCATGCGAGGGGCGAAAGCGCGAAACTGACTCGAACGAAAGCAAAGATGTCGGTGAAACGACAGCGGTCGGCGGCGCTGTCGATGGCTTTATTCGCTCCGGCAGAGATTTCTCCGACGTATATGGTCCGCAACGTAATCGAAGTCGGCGAGAACCGATACCGCGAAGACTACGGCCGCTACTACGAGGATTTCACGGTCGGCGACATCTACGAACACCGCCCCGGCAGAACGATCACCCAGACCGATAACATCTGGTTCACGCTGTTGACGATGAACACGCACCCGCTTCATTTCAACGACGAATACGGCCGAGATACGGAGTTCGGCGAGTGTCTCGTCAACTCGACGTTGACGCTCGCGATCGTCGCCGGAATGAGCGTCAGCGACGTGAGTCACAAGACCGTCGCCAACCTCGGCTGGAGCGACATCGTCATGCCGAACCCGGTCTTTCACGGCGACACGCTGTACGCCCAAAGCGAAGTCCTCAACAAGCGACTGAGCGAATCGCGACCGGACGACGGCATCGTCACCGTCGAGACGACGGCGCACAACCAAGACGGCGATATCGTCATGCAGTTCGAGCGCTCGATGTTGATCCCGACACGCGAGAAGGGGATCCCGGACGACGACCGATAACGCACGTACCCGCTTCGTTCAAATTCTTTTCCATTGACGACCGAAGGTCAATACCGCACCGACCGCAAGAATTACTGTGTAGACTCTCCGTGCAGTGATATGGGAACGCACGTATCCGAGGAGTTCACGATCGCCGCGACAGGCGATGCGATACTGACGAGAGAGATCCTTCCGTACGAGGGCCAGTCTCCGGAGTTCGATCGGTTGCTTCGGACGCTTCGGGGTGCCGACGCAACGGCGACAAATCTCGAAGTGATCGTACACGACTACGACCATTACCCATCTCCGACGAGCGGCGGGACGTACATGCGAGCGCCGCCGAAGGTGTTGGACGAACTCGATGGGATGGGCTGTAACCTCTTCAGCGCGGCGACAAACCACGTTTTCGATTTCACTTATGGCGGGATCGAACAAACGCTCGAGGAACTCGAAAAGCGCGATCTCGCAGCCGCCGGCCTCGGGATGAACCTGTATGAAGCACGCCGACCGGCCTACATCGAGACGCCGGCCGGCCGCGTTGGGATGGTCAGCGCCTGTTCCAGTATCACACCCGGAAGCACCGCCGGGCCGCAATCACCATCGCTTCCCGGCCGACCGGGATTGAGCCCGCTCTCGGTCGAGTCGATCTACCACATCACGGAGGCGGAACTCGAACAGCTCGAAGCCGTGAGCGAATCGGCAGGGATCGAAGACATCAAACGAGCGTGGCTCGATCGGGGGATCTACTACAACCACGACTGGAACGATCCGGAGTATTTCCACTTCGGCGATATGAAATTCCGGACCGTCGGAGACGAAGCCGAGACCGGCATGCGGTATACGGCCTCAAAGGAGGACCGAGACGCGATCACGACGCAGATCGAATCCGCCGGCGGAAACGCCGATTGGGTCGTCGCAACCCTCCACACCCATCAAGGCGTTGACGGCGGACAACTCACCGGAGAAACGCCGGAGTTCGTCCAATCGTTCGCACGCGAGTGTATCGATGCCGGAGCGGACATCTTCATCGGCACCGGACCGCACGTCCTTCGCGGCGTCGAAGTCTACGACGACAGTCCCATTTTCTACTCGCTCGGGAACTTCATCGTCCAAAACGAAACGGTCGAGCGACTTCCGCCGGAAAGCTTCGAGCGATACGATCTCGAAGAGAAAACCGACGTCGCGGCGGTCTTCGACGCACGGCTGTTCGACGAAAACGGCGAACCGAAGGGCGATCTCGCGTCGGTTCCGTTCTGGGAAACGATCGTCCCCGAATGCACGTTCACGGCCGAGGGCGGGCTCGAATCAGTCGAATTGCACCCGTGTACGCTCCAACAGGATCAACCGCGTTCACAACGCGGTATCCCGGTCAACGCGACCGGTGAGAAAGCCGCCTCAATCCTCGAATACGTCGCCGAACTGTCCGAGCCGTTCGGAACGGAACTCGAAATTGACGGCGTCTCGGCGACGATCGAATTATAGCAGGCGATCGACAGCTATAGATATCTGATCGATCACATTCGATCCACGTTGAAATGGAGATCGTACGGAGCCGGGTCGTAGATGAGAAAACGGAGCGTCGGTGATCGATAGGTGAGAGGACACTGGTTCGCGCTGGGGATCATGCTCACCGTACAGATCATCGGAAGCCTCACGTTTTTGGCGGTCACGGCGCTGACCCCGTTTATCAAAGCGGAGTTCGCGCTCTCTTCGTCGGGCGTCGGCGTGTTGATCGTCGCGCTCTATCTCGGCTACTTTCTGACGCTCATTCCCGGCGGCGTGTTGACCGATGTCTTCGACGAGCGGGTTGCGGTCGGGCTCGGACTCGGTTCGATCGGCTTGATCGCCATCGCGATCGGAGCGAGCGCGAGCGCATGGGTACTCGGAATCGGACTGTTCGCGCTCGGCTGTGGATACTCAGTGATTCCACCGGGGACGAACAAGGGCGTCTTCGATTGGTTCCCATCCGAACAGTTGGGGGTCGGTCTGGGAATCAAACAGACCGGCGTGATGTTCGGAGGAGCGATCAGCGCCGCTTTGCTTCCGCTGTTAGCGACGAGGGCAGGCTGGCGGATCGCGTTCACGGCGGCAGGCGTAGTGTCGTTGCTCGGGCTGGGGTTGCTCGTCGTCTACGCCCGCCCGAAGGGAGCCGCGAGTCTCGGAGCGAACCCGACGGCGAGCACGACGGAGATGGTTCGATCGCAGGTTCGCGGGATCAAGACGGTGTACGCGAAAACCGATATGACGCCGCTTTTGTTCGTCGGATTTCTGTTCG